>NZ_JBGBPT010000030.1:75972-88172 GCF_041106355.1 Streptomyces sp. BF23-19
CGGCGTGGCGTTTCCAAGCGCACCAAATTTAGCGCATGCAATATGTGAAAGGTAAATCAGCGAACGTCGCCGCGGAACATCCACTGCCCACGAATGCCGTCGTCCGAAACGTGGCAGCTTGCGATGCAGATGAAGATCTTGCCGCCATTGACGCACTCGTTATAGCTGCGTACCTCATTGTCGGGGTAGCGGACGTCGATCTGCGCGGCATTGAGGGACGGGCCCTTACGGACCGGCGCGATCCTCTTCACCGTGTACTTGTGGTTGTCCGGGCGGCACTGGATGGTGCCCAGTACCTCAACGCCACTGGTGGCGATGGTGGTGGATGTGGGGATGGCGGCCTGGGCGGTGGCGCCGAACCCCCACAGGGTCAGAGCCGTTCCGGCGGTCAGCACTGCCGCACGCATTCCGAACTTCACAATTTCTCCGCTTCCCGTACCATTTCTCCACCGGTGTGTCCGTCAGTCTTAAGGCGGGCCGGGTCAGGGCACCGCAGGTGACCCCTTTCGGGGGTGGAGGGGTGCTTTAAGCATCGGCCTCGCGGCGAGCCGTCAGCAACGACGATTCCCGCATCGTGATCAGATCTTGATCACGGTAACTTTGCCTCCGCTAAGCGGAGTTGAGCATTCAGTGAGGTTCGGCTCAGTCCGGATCCATCGGTTGATGCCTGTGGACAGTCCTTCTGGGAACGAGGAAGAGCCTTGTGACCTGCGATGATTGGGAGTTGTGAGGCTTCCGGTCCGCGCGATCGGCAAGGCTCTTCCGAGATGCAGTCTTCCCATGCTGCTGTGCATGTCTCCGCGCTCTTCGACGAGCGGAGTCTGATCGCGGATGCCGAGCTGCTGCCGCTGGTCGCGCTCGCCGAGCGGGTCGGGCTGCCTGATCTGGCTGCCACGGTTCGTATCGAGGCGGCCGACAACAGCGGCGGGGCACGCGCGCCCGCCAAGATGATGTCGCTGCTGGGCGCGATGTGCCGGGGCCGACTCCATCGACGATCAGGCGCCGTGACACCACTGAGGCGATCGTCGGCGCGATAACCGGCACCCTGACCCGCCCCGGCTTGCTCGTCCTCGGCCGCCACGACAACGACGGCCGGCTGCGCGCGGTCGGCCGGACCGTGCTGCTGCGCCCGGACACCGCCCGGCAGGTCGCCGAGCACCTCACCGCGCCCGGACACCCGTGGACGGGCGTGCGCTTCTCGGCGACGTGGGGGAGCCGCGACGTTCTCGACACCATCCTCGTCCCCCCCGCCCTGGTCGCCGAGGTCAGCGCCGATCGCGCCGGCGACCGCGGAGGCGTCTACCGCCACCCGCTCCGCTTCCAGCGGCTGCGCCTGGATATGGGCATCAAGGACGTACCCGGGTTCGGTGAAGGTCCGGCGGCGGCCGCCGGCTGACCGGGCCGGGGGTGGGCAGTGGCGTTTCATCGGTGAACCGGTGTACTCGGGCGGGTGAACCGGGCCGGGGTGGCCTGTTGCTGACGGTGCGGTGGCCGGTAGAACCGGCCCATGATGATCATTGGAGCAACTCAGTGCTCGGCCCCGGGAGGGGGACGGTCGGTTTCGCGAGCTGACCGAGGGTGGAGGCGCCGCATTGTGCTCGGTGGAGTCCACCCGTCGTGTGCCTGCAGCCCACAGGGCCCAGGCCGGTCCGACGTCTTCGAGGTGCCGCAGCGCCGGGCGATCGGTGAGATTTCCCCTTGACCCGGACCGTGTGTCAAGGAGAAGTCGGTGGCCGGGGCGAAGCGGTCCCCCTCGCGCGGCTGCGCCCGGAGCACCATGCAGGTGCTCCGGGCGCAGCCGGCGGGTCAGGCGTTCTCGGGGCGCATGGCGCCGATCATCTCTGCCAGCACGGTCCGCCGCTCCTCCCCCGGGCGGGGGCGGAGCGGACGGGCCAGGCGTGCACTGTCGTAGTGCCAGCGATGATCGAGGTCCTGGGCCACCGCCTCGGTGGTGCGGGACTGCGCCCCGGTGCCGAGCAGTTCCGTGAGGTCCTGCGCCAGATCGTGCCAGGACACGTGGCCGCTGCACGCGTTGGCGACCCCGTGCACGGGCCGGTCCAGGCATGCGACCACCGCACGGGCCAGGGCGGCGGCGTGCACCCAGGCGGCTCCGTACCAGTCGTGGCCGTCGGTGCCGGGACGCGGCAGGTCGATCGGGTGGCCCTGGCGGGCGGCTTGGTAGAGCGTGCCGATGGCGCCCCAGCGCAGCTGTTCGCGCAGCCGGTCGTGCGCGCCCCAGACGATCGGTGAGCGTACGGCGCTCGCACCACCGCGCCCCTCGGTGCCCGCGGCACGCAGCAGCATGGCCTCGCAGTCGAGCTTCGTCCTCCCGTACGGGCTCACGGGCTCGTGGGACGGTGCCTCCTCGGCGACCCGGTCCGTGGCGGGATGACCGTAGGCGTCGACACTGCTGACGAAGACGAAGGGGCCGCGCCGCCAGGCGGCGACCATCGTCTCCATCGCCGCCCTGTCGATGTCGTGCCGGGTGAAGGTGCAGGCGGCGTGGACGACCGCGTCCGCCTGCGCCACAGCGTCCCGCAGTCCGGCCAGGTCGCAGAGGTCGCCCTCGATGACGTCGACGCCCTCGGTGGCGATCAGATGGGTGGACTCGGGCCGGGCCAGCGCGAGCACGGGGCGGCCCTGCGCGACGAGTTCACGTACGACGAACGCGCCCACGCCACCGGTCGCGCCGGTGACCAGCACCGTACCCGGGCGGACGTCGCGGGAGCGCGGAGCCGGCCTGCTCGCGGTCTTCGCGGCGCTCTGCTGCGCCGCCCGTTCGTCGAGGAGTGCGGTCAGGGCCCGCGGTGTGCGGGCCTGGAGCACGTCGAGGCCGGTGAGCGGCAGTCCGAGGTCCGTACGCAGCCGCTCGGCGAGCTGAACGGCCTTCAGTGAATGGCCGCCGAGGGCGAAGAAGTCGTCGTCCGGCGACGGCGCGACGCCGAGGACCTCGGTGAAGGTCTCCGTGACGGCCTCGGCCGTGGGGCCGGAGGGGTCGCCCGGCGCGGAGGGCTCGGGCAGTCCGGGGAGCCGGGCGTGGTCGAGCGGGCCGGCGGTCGTGCGGGGCAGCGCGTCGAGGAGCGTGACCGTGGCGGGCACGGCCTCGATTGCGAGCGAGCGCCGCAGCAGGCCCAGCAGTTCGTGGCCGGACGTGCCGACGCTGTCGTGGAGGACGGCGTAGGCCAGCGGCGGTCCCTGGTCGGGCTGGACCACGGTGGCGTCGGCGACGCCCGGGTGGGCACGCAGAGCCTGCGCGGCGGGGTGGCGGTCGCCTTCCGGCGCGTCCGGCCGGGCGCCTGCCGGAACCGCTCCGTCCCCGGCGCCTTCCGCCTCGGTGCCCTGCCGGTGGCTTTCCGGTACGGCACCCTCCGGAACGGCGCCCTCCTGGTCGCCGCCGCGGGCGCCCTCCGCGCCGGCGCCGGCCCGTGCACCGGAGGCGCTGTCGTCCGGGCCGGGAAGAGGAAGCGTGCTCAGAGCGCGTTCCGGGTCGTCCGCGACCGCGTGGAGCAGGACCGCGTAGTCCCGCAGGGCCGCCTCCGCCACGGTGTCGTCCAGCGCGTTCGGGTCGTACTGGACCAGCGCCCGGGGCTGTACTGCCCCGTCGCCGGGTACCAGGCCGTAGGACAGGGTGAACTTCGCGCCGTCGGAGGGTACGTCGACGTACTCGGCCGACGTCCCCGGCAGCCGCAGGACGGTCGGCTCGCCGAGGACGTCGGAGGTGACGCGGACCAGCGCGGTGCCGTCCGCGCCGCGGGCTCCGGCGCCGAGGCGTTCGAGGACCAGGTCGAAGGGGATGTGCCGATGGCGCTGGGCCTCGAGGAGCGCGTCGCGCACGCGCCGCAGCAGCTGGGCGAAGGTCGGGTCGCCGGAGGCGTCGACCCGTACGGGCAGGGTGTTGACGCACAGGCCGACCAGGCCGCGCATGGCGGTTCCGCTGCGGTGGGTGCCCGCCACGCCGATGACGAGGTCGTCGTCGCCGGTGAGGCGGTGCAGTGCGGCGAAGGCCGCGGTGAGCGATACCGCGAAGAGGGTGGCCTGCCGCTGTGCACCCAGCGCCCGCAGGGCGTCGGGCACGGCGGGCTCCAGCGGCACGCTGCGCGCGGCTCCGGGACGTACGGATGCCTGCGGCGCCGCCGCCGCGGGCCGGGGCAGGCGCGGCGGGACGGCGTCGGCCAGCAGGTCGCTCCAGCGCTCCAGTTCCGCTGCGAAGCCGGGCAGGTCCTCGTGCTCGCGGCGCGCGTGGTCGGCGTACTGCGGCGGTACGGGCAGGGCGGTGCGGCCGTTCCCGTCGGTGGCTTCCGCGTAGAGGACGGCGAGTTCGGCGGCCACGGTCTCCAGTGAGGCCCCGTCCACGGCGATGTGGTGGAACGTCAGCAGCAGGATGTGGTCCTGCGGGCCGTGGCGCAGGACCAGCGCCCGTACGGCGTCGCCCGCGGCGAGGTCGAACGGCCGGGCCGTCTCGCGCCGCAGCAGCCCCCGGGCGTTCGCCGGATCGGTGTCGACGACGTGTACGGGGATCGTCCGTGGCGTCGGGAGGACCTCCTGGTGGGGCTCGCCGTCGCGCTCCGTGTAGCGGGTGCGCAGGATGGCGTGCCGGGCCACCAGCCGGGTGAGGGCGGTGGCGAGGGCGGCCACGTCGAACGGGCCGCGCACCCGGGTGGCGAACGGTACGTGATACGAGTCGCCCGCTCCGCCGAGCCGTTCCATCAGCCACATGCGCCGCTGGGCGCGGGACAGGGGGACGACGCCCGCGGCCGACCGGGCGGTGGTTCCGGATTCGGCGGTGTCCTGCGGTGCGCGACCGTCCTCGACGGCGCCCGCGGCGGCGGTGGACCCGTCCGTCGTCCGCCGGGCCTTCCCGGCGCGGGCCCGGAGCAGCAGCTCCTGCTGGAGCTGTTCCTTGCGGTCGCGGGCCGCGGAGTCGGTGTCAGTGGACATCGCTGTGCTCCGGGGTCTCGGGGTGGAGGTCTTCGTGCGCGGCCAGCAGGACGCGTTCGACCAGTGCGGCCTGCGCGGCGACGGTCGGGGCGGCGAAGAAGTCGGCGAGGGAGAGTTCCACTCCGAGCTCCTCGCGGAGGTCGTCGGTGACGGCGAGGGCGAGGAGGGAGTGGCCGCCGATGAGGAGGAACTCGTCGTCGGCGCGGGTGACCTCGATGCCCAGTGCCTGGCTCCACACCTCGGCGACGGCCTGTTCCAGTGGCGTCATCCGGGCCGCCGGCGCGTCGGCGGGCCGGCTCTCGGTGGCGTGCGCGCGCCCGGAGAGGGCACGCCGGTCGACCTTGCCGGCCGGGGTGAGGGGCAGACGCTCCAGCACGGTGACCGTGTCGGGGACGAGATGGCCCGGTAGGACGGCGGTGAGCCGCTCGCGCAGCACCCTGCCGTGCGGGACGGGGCCGGGCGTGGCGACGACGAACGCGACGAGGCGGGCCTCGGGGGTGCCGGCGCCGTCGACGGTGACGGCGGCGTCGTCCACGTCCGGCTGCTCGCGGAGGGCGTGTTCGACCTCGGCGGGTTCGATGCGGAAGCCGCGCACCTTGACCTGGTCGTCGTTGCGGCCGTGGAACTGGAGGATGCCGTCGGTCCGGAGGGAGACGATGTCGCCCGTACGGTAGAGCCGCCCGGTGGCGGCCCGCTCGACGAACCGCTCGGCGGTGAGTTCGGGCAGGCCTGTGTACCCGTGGGCGAGCCGGCTGCCGCCGATCCACAGTTCGCCCCGGTCGCCGTCGTCCACCGGGTGACCGTCGGCGTCCAGGACGTGCGCCGTGGCCCCGGCCATGGGCCGGCCGATCGGGACGGGCCCCTCGCAGTCCCGTGCGGTGACCCGGTGGGCGGTCGCGAAGGTGGTCGTCTCGGTGGGCCCGTAGCCGTTGACGAGTTCCAGCCAGGGGAAGGCGGTGAGCACCTCGCGGGCTTGTGCGGCGGCCATCGCCTCGCCGCCCACGACGACCGAGCGGAGCTGGGCGAAGACGCGGGAGCGGCGGGCGGCGAGCTGGTGGAAGAGGGCCGTGGTGAAGAACGCCACGGTCACGCCGTGCCGCTCCACGTGCTGGGCCAGGTCCTCCAGGGAGGGCCGCTGCTCGGTGCAGACGACGACGGCCGCGCCGTTGGCGAGCGCGACCCAGACTTCGAACGTCGAGGCGTCGAAGGTCATCGGGGAGTGGAACAGGACGCGGTCACGGCCGGAGACGGTGACGTAGTCCGGTGCGGTGACCAGCTCGGCGATGGCCCCGTGCGGAACGAGGACGCCCTTGGGGCGACCGGTGGAACCGGAGGTGAACATGATGAAGGCCGGGCTGTCGGGGTCGGACGCGTCGAGCGGCCGACCGGTCGTCAGCGGAGCCTCGGGCAGGGCGAGGACGGGGCCGGGCAGGGTGGCCGCGTCCAGCAGCTTCGCGTCGCCGACGGTGAGCGTCACCTCCGCGTCGGCGATCATCGCCTCGGTGCGCGGGCGGGGCTGGGCGGTATCGAGCGGTACGCATACGGCACCGGCCAGCCACAGGCCGAGCTGCGCGACGATCGTGCGGGACGACCGCGCCGTCAGAAGCGCCACCCGGTCGCCGCGCTCGACACCGTGCTCGCGCAGGTACGCCGCGAGGGCACGGCCGGCCCCGAGGAGACGGCCGTAGGTGAGGGTGGTGTCGCCGTCGACGACGGCGAGGGCGTCCGGGGTGCGTTCGGCGTGCCGCGCGACGAGTGCGGGCAGGGCGGTGGCCGGCGCCGACGGCCGGACGGGCGCGGTGGTGGCCGCGTCCAGCGGCGGTACGGGGGTGCCGCGCGCCGGGTCGGCGGGCAGCGGGGTGACGGTGGTCATGTCAGGCTCCTTCCGGGCGCGCGGTCAGGCGCTGGTCGAGGAGGGCGGCGAAGGCGCGCAGGTCCGTGCTGCGCAGCAGCTCGGGCGCGCGCAGGCGCACTCCCGTCTCGCGTTCGACGGTCGCCAGCAGCCGCGCGGCGACCACGGAGGTGCCGCCGGCGTCGGTGAAGTGGTCGCCGAGACCGGTGTCGGGCCGGCCGAGGAGGTCGCGCACGGTCGTCAGCACGAGCCGTTCGGCGGCGGTGACGGCAGCGACCGCGTCCGTGCCGGTGCCGGCTCCGGCCGCGGCGGGATCCCCCGAAGCGGCGGCCAGGAGCGATTGCGGCGCCTGGGCCTGGGCCTGAGCCGCCAGGGCGAGGCGGTCCACCTTGCCGTTGGCGTCGAGCGGGAAGCCGTCGACGATCCGTACGGTGGTAGGAACGGCCTGCTCGGGGAGCCAGGACCGGACCGCGTCGAGGAGGTCCCCGGCCGGGGGTTCGGCGCCGTCGGTGGGCCGTACGTGGGCGACGAGGCGGCCGTGGCCGGAGCTGTCGCGCAGGACGGTGATGACAGCGGTGCGTACCCGGGGATCCTGCTCGAAGGCGGCCTCCACCTCGGCCGGTTCGATCCGGACTCCGCTGATCTTCACCTGGTCGTCGAGGCGGCCGAGGAAGTCCAGGCTGCCGTCGGTGTTCATCCGTACCCGGTCGCCGGTGCGGTAGAGCCGCTCGACGGCGGGCAGCTCCGCGTCCGGCGCGGGCGCGGTGAACCGGCGTGCGGTGAGCTCGGGGTCGAGGTACCCCAGTGCCAGGCAGTGGCCTCCGATGCGCAGTTCGCCCTCCTGCCCGCGGGCGACGGGGCGGCCTTCTTCGTCCGTGACGACGAGGGTGACGCCCGGGAGCGCGGTGCCGATGGGCGGCGGGGTCCGGTTCCCGGCCTCCGGGTCGGTGCCGCGCATGGTGTGGGTGGTGGTGACGACGGTGGCTTCCGCGGGGCCGTAGGCGTTGTGGACGGTAGCGGTGACATCGGCTCCGGGGCGGGGGCGCATGCGGTCGCCGCCGACGACGAGATGGCGCAGCTTCAGGTCCTGCGGCCACGGGCGGTCCAGGAGCGGCTCGACGGTGGGGGTGGCCGCCACGGCGTGGGTGAGGGCGGTGTCGCGCCACCAGTCGGTGAGGACGCGGCTGTCCCAGCGGGTGTCGTCCGGTGCCGGGACGAGGGCGGCGCCGGAGGTGAGGGCCGCCCACAGTTCCAGCAGGTGCGGGTCGAACGCGACGCCGATGAGCAGGGACTGGCGGTCGCCGGGGGCGAGGCCGGTCTCGGAGCGGTACCAGTCGAGAGCGACGGAGAGCGAGGACTCGGCCACGGCGACCGCCTTGGGGCGGCCGGTGGAACCGGAGGTGAGGACGGCGTACAGGGCGCCTTCGGGGGCGCGCCGGGTGCCGCGGACGGAGTCCGCGATGGCCGCCACGGCGACGGCGGGGGCGTTGACTCCGACGGTGGGCAGCGGAAGCCGGAGGTGCTGCCCGCCGCGGTGCTCCTCGGGCAGGACACCGGGGTCGCCGATGAGGCAGGCGACGTCGAGGTCCTCGGTGACGGCCTGGATACGGCGTTCGCCGGGCCGGGGGCCGAGGGGCAGGTAGACGGCGCCGAGCCGGGCGAGCGCGACGGCGGTCACCACCAGGGCGGTGGACCGGTCGAGGCAGACGCCGACGAGGTCGCCGGGCCGGACCCGGTCGGCCAGATCGGCGGCGACCAGCGCGGCCGCCGCGTCCAGGTCCTGGTAGGTCCAGATCCGCGTGCCGTCGATCACGGCCGAGGCCTGCGGGGTGTTCCGGGCCCAGTCCTCGAAGCGGGCGAGGACCCGGGTCGGTTCGGCGCTGGGGCCGTCGGCGACGCTCGGCGCGGAGCCGGCGGGGGCGGAGTCGAGTCCGGTGGCGAGGGCGGTGTCGAGGGGCAGGGCGGGGGCGGCGGGCGCGGCCGGGGACTGGATCATCACGACTCCGTGGAGGGGGCGGTGGTGGCGAGGGCATCGGCCTGGTCGGCGAGCACGGGGTTGCGGAAGAGGATCCGCAGTGGCGGGCGGGTTCCCAGCCGGGGCTCGAGCCAGGCGGCCAGCTCGGCGGCCAGCAGGGAGTGGCCCCCGCTGTGGAAGAAGTGGGAGCGGGCGTCGAAACGGCTGTGGCCGAGGACCGTGCGCCAGCCTTCGGTGAGCAGCGCCGTCATGGGGTCGTCGGACCCGGTGGTGGCCGCGGGCTCAAGGTCGGCGTCGGTCCGGGCAACGGGGGCGCCTTCGGTGCCGGTGCCGGGCCCGGCAGCTGTGTCGGCGTCGAGCGCCGCCGCACGCCGGGACAGGGCCGTACGGTCGGGCTTGCCACCGGCGAGGGTCGGCATGACGTCCAGCCGTGCCCAGCGGGCGGGCACGAGGGGGCCGGGCAGGCGGCCGCTCAGCTCGGCGTGCAGCGCCTTCTCGTCGAAGTCCGCGTCGTCGGCCCCGGCTTCGAGGAAGCCGACGAGCCGGGGCCCGCCGGAGCTCTCCCGGTCCAGTACGACGGCGCAGGAGCGGCCACCCAGTACCGCGGACGCGGCCGCCTCGATCTCCTCCAGCTCGATGCGGTGGCCACGCAGCTTGATCTGGTTGTCGCGGCGCCCGAGGAAGCGGAGCAGGCCGTCGAGGCCGCGGTATCCGAGGTCGCCGGTGAGGTAGACGCGCTGTCCGCCGGCTGCGTCGAGGGTGACGAACCGGGCGGCCGTCGCCTCCGTGTTGCCCACGTAGCCCTCGGCGAGACCGGGGCCGGCGACGGCGAGTTCACCGACCGCGCCGGACGGCAACGGGCGGTGGTGGGCGTCGAGGACGTGGATCCGCTCGCCCGGGAGCTCGGTGCCCAGGGGGATCTCGGCGCCCGCGGTGAGGGCGTCGCGGGAGACCTCGTGGACGGTCGAGCTGATGGCCGCCTCCGTGACGCCGTACACGTTGAGCACGGTGGCGTCGGTGTCGGCGAGGACGCCGCGCAGTGCCTCGACGGGGAGGCGCTCTCCGCCGAGGACCACGAGCCGGGGCGCCCAGCTCTCGTCCCGCAGTACGGGGCGGAGGTCCTCGCGGGTGGCGAGGAAGTAGCTGGTGGGCAGGTTGGCGACGGTGACCCGGGCGGACACCAGCGCCTCGGCGAGCTCCGCGCCCGTGGGCACCTCGTACTCGGGCAGGACCAGGCCCGCACCGGCGTACAGGGCCGGCAGCACCTCTTCGAGCGCGACGTCGAAGGACGGCTGGGCGAACATCAGCACCCGGTCCGAGGTGGTGAGGCCGAAGCGGTCGGTGGTCGCCGTCAGGTGGTGCACCAGCGCCGCGTGGCCGACGGCGACCGGCTTGGGCGTGCCGGTGGAGCCGGAGGTGTGGATGACGTACGCGGTACCGGGGAGTTCGGTGGTTCCGTGGGCCGGGGGCAGGACCGGGGCGTCGATCCGGGCGGTCGGCAGTCCTTCCGGCAGGGCCGGGGTGCCGTCACCGGTGAGGACCAGCGCCGGGGCGAGCCGCTCCAGCAGCAGGCCGAGCCGGGCCGGCGGATCGGACGGGGAGAGCGGGCAGTAGACGGCGCCGGTCCGCAGGCAGGCGAGCAGGGCGACGAGGGAGTCGGTGCCCCGGGGCAGTACGACGGCCACCGGACGGCCGGGCGTGACGCCGGCGGTGCGCAGGCGCTCGGCGAGGGAGCCGACGCGCTCGTCCAGTTCGCCGTAGGTGAGCCGGCGGGCGCCGCACAGCAGCGCCGGCTGCGACGGGTGCCGCCCGGCGACGGGATCCAGCGGATCGCGGTCGGCGGGGACGGGTACGGGCTCGGCGGCCGGCTCCACGGCGGTGGGATCCAGGTCGGCCAGCGGGGTCTCGGGGCTCTCGAGGTAGGCGCGCAGCAGGTCAAGGAAGCGGCCGGACAGCAGGCGGGCGACGTCCTCGCCGAACAGGTCCATGTCGTAGTCCCAGACCAGGGTCATACCGGGCGAGCCGTGGCGCGTGGTGACGCCGCGCCGGTCGTCCGGGAGCAGGACCACGTCGAGGTCGAAGCGGGTGGTGCCGGTGTTGAAGCCTTCGAAGAGGGTGATGTCGAGGCCGGGTACGTCGATCTCGGGCAGCGGCGCGTCGTGGGCGCTGAACATGACGGAGAAGAGGGGGTTGTCGGCGCCGGAGGTGTGCATGCCCAGTGCCCGGGTCAGCTCCTGGACCGGTACGTCCTGGTGCGGGAGCGCCCGGATGAGGGTGTCGGTGACCTCGTCCATGGTGTCCTGGGCGGGTGCCGCGCCGTCCAGGACGAGCGGCAGCGGGATGGTGTTGACGAACATGCCCACGGCGTCCTCGTAGCCGAGGGGGCGGTTGCCGACGGCGGTGCCGATGACCATCCGGGAGCGGCCGCTGTGCCGGCGCAGGAGCTCGGCGAACAGCCCCAGGAGCGTGGAGAAGGGGGTGAGACCACGTGAACGGGCGTGCCCGCGCAGGCGTTCGGCGAGATCGGCGCCTATCGTCTGGCGCAGCTGTCCGCCGTGGTGCTTGCGGCGGGCACCGGGGCGGGTCAGGCCGGGCAGCGGCAGGTCGTGCTGCTGATCGCGCAGTTCGGCCCGCCAGAAGTCGAGGGACTCGGGGGCGTACGCGGCCTCGGCGCGCTCCTGGACGTGGTCCGCGTACGAGGAGGCGGGCGGGAGCTGGAGGGTCTCGCCGAGGACGTGGGCGCGGTAGACGCGGAAGACGTCGTCGAGCAGGATCGCGAAGGAGTGCCCGTCGTGGATCAGGTGGTGCTCGACGTGGATGAGCCGGTGGTGGCGCTCGGCCAGGCGCACGAGCGTCCAGCGGATCAGCGGTGCCTCGAACGTGTCGAGCGGTGTCTCGGCCTCGGTGCGCAGGAGGCGCGCGAAGGCCGCCTCGGGGTCCGCCTCCGTGCTGAGGTCGGTCGTGCGCAGCCGCGGCGCACACGCTAGGGCGACCCGCTGCGCCGGTACGGAACCGGCGGAGGCGACGAGTTCGAGCCGCAGGCCGGGGTGGCGGGCGAGGGTGGCTTCGAGACCCAGGCGCAGCGCGTCGGTGTCGAGCGTGCCCCACAGGTCCAGTGAGGCGGTGAAGTTGTAGGCGCGACTGCCGGGCTGCATCTGCTCGTGCAGCCAGACGATCTCCTGCGAGGAGGAGAGGGGGAGCATGGGCGATCCCTGAGGTTGTGGGTCGGCTTCCGGTGCCGGGTCACGGTCGTGTCCGGCGGTCGTGCGGACGGCGTCGCGGGTCGCGCGGTGCCGCTTTCTGCGTGGGGGGATGCCATGGGGGGAAGTCGTGGGGTGCGCGGTGGCGCGGGAGGCCGGGTGGGCGTGGGCTCCGGTGCGCGGTGGTCGCGGGTCCGTGACGCGCCGGGGGCGCCGCGGCCGGATCGGGTGCCGG
>NZ_JBGBPT010000031.1:0-87474 GCF_041106355.1 Streptomyces sp. BF23-19
CTCGCGGCGGTCCGCGCGGGCGGCGGGGCCGAGGCGCCGGGCGGCGGCGCCGGCTGAGGCGCGGTACTCAGAGGACGGAGATGCCCAGGGGCCGGGCGCCCGCCGGGCGACCGCCGGGAGTCGGCGGGTGGCTCCGGTGTCGAGGGCGACGACCGTGATGCCGTTCCAGTAGTCGTCCCGGGTGTAGCCGCCCGTGACGTAGGCGGTCCGGCCGTCCCGGGAGACGGCCACGTCCTCGTGCGGGCCCTGGAGCGGGTACACCCGCTCGGTGCCGTCCGGGGCACGGACGGTCAGTGAGGGGCCCTTCCCGTCGCCCGGCCGCACGGCGCCCGTGCCGACCACCAGGAGCCGGCCGTCGGCCGTGACGGCGGCGCCGTGCTGGTGGGTGTCGCGGTCATCGGCTCGATCCGGGTCCGCCCGGTCCGCGGGTCGACCACCGCCAGCCGCTCACCCTCGAAGGGGAGCAGCAGTTGCCCGTCGGTGGGGCGTACGACGGCGTGGTGCGGCTTCAGCCAGGAGGCGAGCCCGCCCTCGGTGCCGTAAGGGGGCCACCTCGATCCGGCGGGGGCGCAGGGAGTCGACCGCGACCGCGGTGACGTCGAAGGAGTCGTGCCCGGTGACGTAGACCTCGGCGCCGTCCGCCGACACGTCCACGTCGAAGGGGCGTCGGCCGACCGGCACGACGGCGGTGACCTCGTTCCTCGCCGTGTCGAGGACCTCCAGGACCCCGGTGGTGCCGGGGACGTCGACCCCGACGTAGGCGTGCGCGCCGTCGGGCGACAGCGCGATCCCCATGCCGCCGCCTCGGTACTCGCCGTCGGTGACGGGGCCGGTGCCGGTCCGGTACGGGATCAGGGCCACGCGTACCCGGGTACGCGTATCGACGACGGCCACTCCCTCGGCGGTGGCGACCCATGCCCGGCCGTCCGCGCCCAGGGCCGTACCGTACGGGGCCCTGCCCACGGTGACGGAGGCGACCGTGCCGCGCTCGGGGTCCACGAAGGACACGGTGTCGGCCCCGAAGTCGGCGGTCAGCAGCAGCCCTTGCGGGGTGGGGGCGGTGTCCGGCAGCGGGGAAGCGGCGGAGGGCGCCGGGGCGGACGGCGGCGCTCCTCCTCCAGGGCAAGCACGCCGGGGCGTGGCCCGCGGTCCGAGCGGTGCTCGACCCGGCCGTGCGCGGCGACCGACTGTGGGGACCGCGCGTCTTCGGCCTGCGCGGCGCGCCCCGCCCTGACCCGATATGGAACCACCTCGCCGACTGGTCCGTCGCGGCGCGGTTGTGGGACGCGAGCTGCGACCTGACCGACGTCGACCCCGGCGCCGCCATCGGATGAGTTCAGACGCACGCCCGCCGTTGCGGGGACTCCGACAAGCAGGCCCGTGCACCGGAACCGGCGGGCTCAGGCCTCGTACTCGGTGAGGTCGATGCCGTGGATCTGCAGGAGGTGCCCGTACCGGGGGTCCGTGGTGTCGCGCTCCAGGACCATGCCGAGCTTGCGGATCACGTTCTCCGAGTCCTCGTTGCCCGCCCGGTTGATCGCGACGACCCGGTCCAGGCCCCGGTCCTGCAGGGCGAACTCCAAAGTGGCCTGGGCGGCCTCGGACGCATAGCCCTGACCCCAGTACTGGCGGCCGAGCCGCCAGGTGATCTCGGCGTGAGGCAATACCTCGGGCAGGTGCTCGGGGATCGAGAGGCCGACGGCGCCGATCAGCTCGCCGGAGCCCAGGAGCTCGACGGCGAAGATTCCGAAGCCCTCCTCGTCCCACTCCTCCTCCCAGCGCTCGATGTCCTCGGCGGTGCGGTCCAGGTCGAGGGTCTCGCCCTCGCCGATCCAGCGCATCACCTCCGGGTCGGCGTTGATCTCCGAAAGAGGGACCAGGTCGTCGTCGGTCCAGCGGCGGAGGAGAAGTCGGGGGGTACGGATCTCGGTCATGCCCACATCCTGCCGAAATTCCGCCGACCAGCGGTAATCGGCCGTTGCGGGGATGTTGCGGATTCGTGGCAGGCACCATGGGAAGGTTCCCGCGGCTCGCCGCGGGCCTCTACGGTCCGTGGGAACCGCGACCAAGGAGTGCTCCTGCCATGCCCCTCGATCTGTCGGACGAGAGCCGGTACGACCGCACGCGCCTGCGGCAGTGGACGCGCGGCCGCGCCCGCTCCGCCGGAGTGGACCGCCGTGATCTGCTGAAGCTGTTCGCGGCGGGAGCCGCCGCCGGATCGCTGGCTCTGGCCGCGGGCGGCACCGCGGCCGCGGCCGCGCCGGCAGGGACGGCCGCTCCCGTCGCCGACCCGGTGCCGCGCACCGTCAAGCCGCTGCCGCCCGAGCTGTTCACCCTTCGCGGTACGAACGCGGAGACGAACTTCGCGGCGCTGCGCGGCACGGGCGAGCTCACCCCGATCGACCGGTTCTTCGTACGCAACCACACCTCGACCCCACGGATCGACGCCGACGGGTGGCGGCTGACGGTGTGGGGCGACGGGCTGGCCGGCGGCCCGCTGGAGCTGTCGTACGCAAGGCTGCGCGCCCTGCGGCCGGTGGAGCGGACGCTGTTCATCGAGTGCGCGGGCAACGGCCGGAGCTTCTACGCCACGCAGCAGGGCCAGCCGGTCACGGGCACCGCTTGGACCCTGGGCGCGATCGGCGTAGCGCGCTGGCGCGGCGCGCGGCTGTCGGACGTACTGCGTCTGGCGGGCGTGACCCGGGGCGCCGTGGACGTCCTGCCGCGCGGGCTGGACGAGGAGGTGGTGGCGAACGGGGTGAACCTGGGCCGGGTACGGCGCCCGCTGCCGATCTCGAAGGCGCTGGACGACGTACTGCTGGCCTACGAGATGAACGGGCGGCCGCTGCCGCCCGACCACGGCGGGCCGGTCCGCCTCGTGGTTCCGGACTGGGTCGGGATCTCGTCGATCAAGTGGGTCGGGGACATCGAGGTGAGCGGGGAGGCACTGTACTCGCCCTGGAACACCGACATGTACCGGCTGTTCGGGCCCGAGCACCCGGCCCAGGGCGGTGCCCCGCTGACCCGGCAGACCCTCAAGAGCGCCTTCGAGCTGGAGCTGGGGGCCACCGTTCCCGTGCACCGGACCCGGCTGCTGACCGGCCGTTCCTGGTCGGCGGCGGCACCGGTCACCCGGATCGACGTCAGTACGGACGGCGGCGACCACTGGCGGCGGGCCCACCTGCACGACACCCCGCGCCGGGGTGGCTGGGTGCGCTGGTCGGTGCCGTGGACCCCAAGGGCCACGGGGGCGACGTCGCTGCTGGCGCGGGCGACCGACGCGACCGGGCGGACGCAGCCCGAGACGTCGGTGCACAACACGCAGGGGTACCTCTTCGACGCGGTGGTCCGCCACCCGGTCACGGTGGTCTGACCCCTGACTCCTGCCCCCTGACCCCTGACCCTTGGGCGCCGGCCCCGGGGGTCAGGGGGTGTGGAAGCGGACCTCCGGCGCGTCGGAGGACGGACCGTCGAGCACGGGCTGCGGACGGCCGCCCAGGTGCTGGTCGAAGAAGGCGGTGACGTAGCGCCGGGTCAGTTCGACGGAGCGGGCTCCGGGCAGCGGGGCCTCGTCGTCGGGCAGGCCCAACTGTTCGCCGATCGCCGGGAAGTCGGTGAAGGTGAAGTGGCCGGAGTCGGCGAAGGTGATCCAGCGCTTCCAGCCGTCGAGCAGCGGCCAGTCCCGGTCCCAGCTCGCGTTGCCGCCGGGGCCGCGCTGCTGTGCGCCGAGCAGCATGAAGGGGCGCCCACCGAGTCCGGCCGCGGGGAACGGCGTGGAGAAGCCGCCGTCCATGTTGATCCCGGCCCGGATCCTGTGGTCGGCGGCCATCGCGGCGGCGGTCGAGGCGCCGCCGATGGAATGGCCGGCCATCGCGATCCGGCTCTTGTCGATGAGTCCGGCATGCCTCCACACCAGGTGGCGTCCGGTGAGGCGGTCCAGGAGGAAGGACACGTCGCGGGCGCGGGTCTCGCCCACGGTCCGGTAGCCGGCCTCGTCCGTGACCTTCTCGCACGCCAGGCACGTGAGGACGCGCCCGCCGGGGAAGGCGGTGCCCACGCTCTCATACGCGTGGTCGACGGAGGCGACGACGTAGCCGCGGGAGGCCAGGTCCTCGGCGAGCGCGGTGAGCGTGGACCGGTGGGTGGTGAAGCCCGGGGAGAGCACGATCAGCGGGTACCGTCCGGCGACCGGGCGGGCGCCCGTCCGGTCGTGGGTGCGTGTGCCGGTCAGGGTCTCGACCGGGATCACCTGGTCCAGCCCGCGGTCGACGAGCAGCAGGCGGGCCTCCTCAGAGGTGAGGTAGTGGGTGGTGCGGCCGGTGTCGTGCCGCGCCGGGTAGCGCATGGTGACCATGAGTTCGCGCGGACCGGAACCGGCCCAGGGGTCCGTGCGGCTGCGGTCCACCAGGTGCAGGTCCTCCCGGCCGACCGCGAAACGGCCGGTGGGGCGCGGGAGTTCCACCGTCGTGCGGTGGCTCTCGGGGCCGGCCGCCGGGGGCCCGGCGACGGCGACGGAGGTGTCCGCGGCGAACGAGGTGCCGGCGGTGGCGAGCGGGAGCGGCAGGAGGAGGGCGAGAAGAGCCACGGAGGCCGCGGCTGTGCGGCTCGTCGTGGACGTCATGGGCTTCGTCGACTTCATGGACGTCATCGGCTTCATGAACTTCACGCTATGCGGCGGATCTTGGCGGATCGTCAGCTACGAGAGCGATCCGCCGTCCGACCCCGGGGGGATGATGCGGCTCCCGGTCACTCCTGAGTATGAGCCACGCTGATCGAGTCGAGTTTGCCCCGCAGGTACGTGTGGGAGTCGACGGGGTCGTGCACCACCCGGCCGACGGGGGCGGGCAAGGACTCCACCCGGGTGTGCGGATCGCATTCGTAGAAGTAGACGAGGGAGATCAGTTCCTCCGTGGGCGTGTCGGTCGGCGGCGGCAGCACGCGGTGACGGCCCGCGCGCCAGCGGTCGCCCGTCCAGCGGGCCATCAGGTCACCGATGTTGACGGTGAGCGCCCCGGGGTCGAAGGGCGCGTCCTGCCAACCGTCGGCGTCGGTGTGGATCTGGAGCCCGCCCGCGCCCAGCTGCCGGTCGAGGATTGTGACCGTACCGAAGTCGGTGTGCGCGCCGATCCGGAACTGGCCGGGCAGCGGCGGGCCGACGACCTCGGTTCCCGGGTACCAGTTGAGGTTGAACCCCCAGGTGGGGTGTGAGGTGTGGCGGGTGAAGTGGTCCTCCCCCAGCCCCAGGGCGCCGGCCAGGAGTTCCAGCAGCTCGTCGGAGAGGTTCCGCATCAGCCGCAGGTACTCCGTCACCAGCGGTCGCAGCCGCGGTACTTCGGATGGCCAGACGTTGGGCGCGAACCATTCGGAGTCCACGGAGGGGACTCCGGTGGGCTCCTCGGCCGCGAACGACCACGATTCCTTGAGGTCGGGCGGCGAGGCCGTGCCCTCGGCGTAGCTGTTGGCCTCCGCCCCGGGGCCCAGCCAGCCCCGGCCGCCGACCGTGACGGCGTACGGCGCCTTCGCGGTCGCGGGCAGCCGGAAGAACTCACCGGCCGCCTCCCGGATCCGCGCGGGCAGTGCGGGATCCACGCCGTGCCCGGTGACCAGCAGGAATCCGGCCGCGCGCAGCGCCTCGTCGACGCGTGCGGCCGTACGGGCGCGGGCCTCGGGTCCGCCGGACCGCCACGGCCCGAGATCGATCACGGGAATCTGGGATCCGGCCATGGGAGACCTGCCTTCCGGGGCTGCGGGGCGTCCGGGACCGAGGTTATCGCCGCGCGCCATCGGACGGGATCGCCACGGAGCGTGATTCTCGGACACCTTCTGTACGCATTCACTCTTGTCGTTCGCCAGGATCGTCCCGAGAAGGACCAGAATGAGGGGGAGGGCGAGCGGCTGGTCAGGGACGGAGCGAGTGGTGGAGATTTCGACGAGGGAAGTCTTCGGGGCACCGTGCTGGGTGAGCCTGATGACGCGCGACCTCGGTACGGCCCAGCACTTCTACGGTGCGGTCGTGGGCTGGAGGTTCCGCCCGACCCGCCTCGGCGAGGCGTTCTCGGTGGCCTTCCAGGGCCGTGTCCCGGTGGCGGGCATCGGGGCACTGGCCGCGGACCTGGGGGTCGCGGCGGCCTGGACCCCGTACTTCGCCGTCGACGACGCCGATGTGGCGGTGGACCGGATCCGGGAGCGGACGGGCACGATCGCGGTCGGCCCGGTCTCCTTCGAGTCCGGTGGGCGCGCGGCGCTCGTGGCCGACCCGGACGGCGCCGTCTTCGGGATCTGGGAGGGCAATGTGGAGGCGGGCTGGCGGGTGGGCAGGGGTCCGTCACCCGCCTGGCTGGAACTGCGCACCAGGAACGCGCTGGACGCGGCGATGTTCTACGGCGCGGTGCTGGAGTGGGCCACCGGCCGAACCGGCTGCTGCGAGGTCTCGTACGAGGAGGACCAGGTCGTGCTGCGGCAGGACGGCGAACCCGTCGCCCGCCTGAACAGCGGACCTGTGGAGATCGCCTCCTACTCCCCCCACACCCGGCCCCGCTGGCACGTCCACTTCCGGGTGCCGAAGCTCCGGCCGGCGATGGAGGCGGCCGTGTCACTGGGCGGGCGGCCCGTCTCGGACATCACCTCGAACGCGACGGAGCGGTGGGTGACGCTGCGCGACCCGGACGGAGCCCTGTTCACCCTCACCACGGCCCTCGGGTCGGACCCGGACTGACCGCCCCCGTCGGTCGTCGGCGTGGGGGGGCGGCTCACACTCGGGGACGCTTCGAGATGCGGGCGCACGGCAGTCCTGGTTCGCTGAATCCGCCCGCTCTCCCCCACAGATCCAAGGAGCGAACATGAGCGTTTCAGGTGAGTCCCGCGGCCGGTCCCAGCAGATGCGCGCCAAGGCGAAGGAGCTGAACGACGCGGCCGAGCGGTCCACCGACCCGGAGGAGCGCCGCCGACTGAAGGAGAAGGCCCGCCGCCTCCAGGAGCAGAGCGAGCAGGAGGGCCGTATGGACGACCGGGGCATGGACCCCATGTAGCCCGTCCGCTCCCCTTCCCCCACGCACCCGCACCGGCCGGTGTCCGCCGCGATCCCCCGTCGCCGCGGCCACCGGCCGCTGCGCGGTCACCGGCTGCTGCGAGGCCACGGCTGCTGCGCGGTCATCGGCCCCGGTCGTCCCCGCCGTCGGCCGGGGCCGTCTCCTGCGGATCCCGCCGGGCCCGACAAGATCCGCAAGAGACCGCATAGGCTGCTGCCCCGGACCGCCTTCCCCCAGGAGTCACCCGTGGCACGCTCGCTCGACGGCCTCGTCTTCGTCCCCGTGGCCGACCAGGCCCCCGGACAGGTCGGCCGGCAGACCCGGTTCGAGTACCACGAACAGGACGACCGCGTCTGGGCCGAATACCGGGGCGGTGACGTGGCCATGGGCTACCTCGTCGGCACCCGGGCCGGCCGCACCGTCGACTTCCGCTACGTCCAGCTCCGCCTCGACGGGACGACCGCGTCCGGGCATTGCACCTCGCTCCTGACGGAACTCCCCGACGGTCGCCTGCGGCTGGAGGAGACGTGGACCTGGGAGTCCCAGGAAGGCAGCGGCACGAGCGTGGTCGAGCAGTTGCCCCACTGAACGCCGGACGTGGAGCCGGCCTGCCGGCTGAACAGCTGGGCGTCATAACATGATCCGCTATGCAGACCCCGCCGCGCCTTCCCGTCCCGGTTCATCTCGACGAGGTACTGCAGGCGCTCGCACGGAACGCGCGACTGCCGGTTCCGCTACTGCGGCGGCTGCTTCAGCACGGCGGAGCCCGCGAAGAGGCGGCCAGGTGGCGGAGCGACCTGACGGAGCAACTGGCCGAGGAGATCGACGCCCTCGGTAACGGCAAGGCGAGCCACGCGCTGGCTTGCAACCCGGACCTTCCGGTCGGGATGAAGCGCAGGCTGGTGCGCAGCGATGACGCCGCGGTGCGATCGGCCCTCGCCGGCCGTGACGCGCCCCTCCCGCGGGACCTGGTCGAGGCGTTCGTCGCCGACCCGTCCGCGCAGGTACGTCAGGCCGCCGCGGCCAACCGGCGGTCGCCGTCCGATCTGCGGGCGCGCTTGGCCACCGATCCGGACCCCGCGGTGCGCGCCGAGCTCGCGCAGTGGTGGACCGATGCCCCGGAGGAAGTCCGCCGCACCCTGCTGACCGACTCCGATGCCACGGTCCGGGCGGCCGCCTGCGCGACGTACTTCTATCAGCTGCCCCACCCCGTACCGCCCGCCGACCTCCACCCGGCACTGCTCGGCGACCCCGTGACCCGAGCGGGTGTGGTGGCCCACCTCGACCTCGATCCGGGGACGGCACACCGGTTGGCGGCCGACGAGGATCCCGACGTGCGCGGCGCCCTCGCGGAGCACCCGGAACTCCCCTCGGATCTGGTGGCCCTGCTGGGGCGCGACGAGGATCCGATGGTCCGTGTGAAGGTCTTCCTGCGGAAGGACACCGGCGAGAGCCTGCGCGAGGTGATCCATGCCGGCCTGCTGGCCGGCTCGGAGAAGACGAAGGTGAACCCCTTCGACGCGGACGAGGAGGACATCCTCTGCTCCGTCGCGATGCTGGAGCTGCACATACGCATCGCCTTGTGGGTGTTGGAGGATCCTCTCCCCTACGTCGATTCCCCGTACGCGGTGTTCCGCCGCTCGGCCGCGACGACCGGCGATGCCCTGCCGCGGCCGGCGATCGCCCGCCTGTTCGAGGACCCCGACAGCGAGGTCCGTAAGACGATGGCCGCGGCCGTATCCGTGCTCGACCCGGACACCGCCGAACGCCTCGAGCGCGTGCACGAGGAGAACCGCAAGTGGCCCGGCAGCCCCGCCGACAACGCGGTCTTCCCACCCGAAACGATGCGTCGATTCACCACCGATCCGGATCCCAGGATGCGCGCCCTCGCCCTACGGGACCCCGAACTGCCCGCCGAGCTCGTCGAGCGCCTCGCCCAGGACGACGAAGCCCGGGTCCGCCGCGAGGCGGCCGCCCACCCGAACCTGCCCGCCCCGGCCGGGCTCCTGCTGCTCGGGGACGCCGACCTGCGCACGGCCCTGGCCGTGGCCGGCTCCCCCCACCTGCCCCGCGAAGCCATGGAGGCGATCCTCGCCGTCGCGGAGCTGTGAGCTGTGAGCTGTACGGGCCGGGTCAGAGCATGATCAGCAGACGCGTCCTGGGCTTGAGCTTCCGGTTCACCGAGCGGCTCTGCACGTACACCTCCAGCTGGGGATTGCGCCCCGCCTTCACGGAGACGGTCCCCTGGATGCCCGTACCGAAGAGGAGACTGCGTGCCGCGTCGCCCGTGTACGCACGGTCGGTGTCCTTCTCGACCACGATGACTTCCTTGTCGGGCTGCACCTGGACCCGGGTGCCCAACTGGTAGTAGCACGAACCGCGTTCGTAGGTCACGCCCGGATGCGAGTCGACGAAGGACCGGATCTCGACCTCCTCGTCGACCTTCAGGAGCCGGTACTTGTCGGCCGGGACCGGTTCGAGGTTCGCCCGTACGTCGTCGACCGAGATGTCCTGACCGACCGCGAACAGGTTCTTCGTCCCGCGCACCCCCTTCTCGCGGCCACGGAGGAAGCTGGTGGCGGCGGCACGGACGGTGCCGATCGCCTCCTCGACGCCTTCCTGGGAATCCGCGTCCCAGATGGCGATGTTGCCGGCCGGGAATCCGTAGTTCTGGGCGGTCCGCTTCGCCAGGGAGTTCGGAACGAGGATCGCGGACGTCCAGTGGCCCGCAAGCGCACCCATCTTCGCGGCGATCCTGTCGAGCCAGGGCCCGAGGATGGCCATGTCACCGTCGTGCCGCCGGTCCCCACCGGAGGCGTTCTCCTCGCCGTCCGTCACCACGATCTGGAGGAAGCTGTGCTCGCCGTACTCCTCCCAGATGTGGCCCAGGTCGTCCAGCGACTTCAGCGAGGCTTCGATGAGGGCGGTCGCACCGTTGTTGACCTTGTACAGACCCCGCATGGACGGCAGGTGCTTCACGTCCATGTCCCAGACCAGGTTCTCCACCTTGTGGTCGAAGGAGTAGAGGCTGATCCGGGTCTCATGCCCGAGACTGTCCGACTCCGCCTTCAGGCCGGCCACGAACTCATCGACGACACGGATCAGTTGACCTTGGTGCGGACGCATGGAACCCGAACAGTCCACTACCAGCGCGACGTGGTTCACCTTGTGCTGGATCCTGTTGGCGGACATGATTCTGCTCCTTTTTGAAGCTCCCCGAGTGATGTCTCCACACTAGGAGGAGGCACTGACAACGCCCCCTGACGAACGATCACCCCTCCCAGTACCTCGTTCGTGGCTCCGCGACGACGGATTCCGGGCGACTGGCTCGACGACTGTCGCTGACCACGTCCCAGGCGTCGGTCGGCGGCCTCACCGTCGCTTCGGTGGTGCTGCTCTTCCGGAGTCCGGCGCCGTGGTGGGCGGCCCTGTTGGTGGCCGTGCTGGGCACTCCTGTGCCGTGTGCGCTACGAGGTGCGCCACAGCCGGATCATCAGCGGAGAACGGTACGAGGCCGCCCGCGCGTGGGAGTACAACCACCTCGGCGTGCGGACGGCGGCGTGGCAGGACCCGGAGGGGCGGCTGGTACTTCGAATGGATCGGTGAGCACGTGTCGAAAGGGACCTGATCCACACCGATGGCGGTGTGGGCACCGACATCGACGGCCGCAGCCCCTACCTCCCCATCGCCCCTTCCATCCCGCACCTGATCGAATCGCATGCCCTCACCGACAGCGTCGCAGCATGGGGGCCATGGCCCATGGGCAGTCCGATCGCCACTGCCGTCGCGCTCCTCGACGGGCTGGTGGACGTACCTGAAGCCTCATGGGGTTCCTCGCGGTGGCGGCTGTCGGACAGCGTCGCCGTCATGGATCAGGACTCGTGGGATCCCCCAGGCCCCCTACGCCGGACGCTCGTCCGGTCTCGCGATGAAGCCGGTCACCGCAAGGTGCGGGAAGTCCTGGACGCATCGCAGCGCGGAGCCGTGATCAAGGCGATTCCGTGACCGGCGGTGGCGCGACCTCGTAAGAGTGCCCGCCTCGCTTCGATCGCGGTCGTGGAAGGTTCGAGGCCACACCCCGTACGCCGTCTCTTTCGGATCTTGTCGGCCCGGCGAGATCCGGAAGAGACGGCCTGGGTCTTGGGCTTCGTGACCGGCCGCGGTCGAGGCGCCTCCACCGGTTTCTTCTGCGGCGGAGGCGACTTCGGCGGGTAGCTCGGTGGCAGCTTGGGCCCCTTGGCCTCGAGACCGGTCAACTCGTCCTCCTCGCAGCACGGAACAGCGGGTTCACCATCGTGGCAGGCTCCCCCCGCCTTCGGGAGGGAATCATCCGACCGAACGCTGGTCAGGAGGGTTCTCCGCGGTGCTTCGTCCTTCGCCCGCGTCCTTCACCCCGCCCGGCTGCGACGAGGGGGCTCAGAGTCGGACGTTCCAGTCGACCGAGGAGCGCAGGGTGCGCTTCATCTTCGGGTCGCGCACCGACGGGGTGCGGTCCTCGGCCGTGACCGTCAGGCGGTGCGTGCGGAAGTCGAAGAGCCACAGTTCCGCCACCGACACCTCGGTGCGGCCCTCGAAGCGCCTCAACTCCCGGCCGTCGAGGTACCAGCGGACCACGGGCTGCCGGCCGTCCGCTCCGGTCAGCTTCGGTACGGCGGCCTTCGCCGTGTGGCGCAGCCGCAGGGTGCGGTCGGTCGGGGTGAGCGGGGTGACGATCCGGGCGTGCTGGTAGAACCCGGCGATCATCGACTCGACACCGGGCAGGTTGAAGGGCTTGCCCAGGACCCGCATGAGGGAGTTGTCGGTGGGCCGGTACAGCCCGGTCACGAAGTAGTTGCCGCCCTCGTACGCACCGACCGTGCCGCCGTCGGGTGATTCCTCGCCGAGCCAGCGGTACCACTTGGCCCGCTGCGCGGCCATGCGGTCGGCCGGCAGGGCCGAGCTGTTGGATTCGCCGGGCTCGGGGCCGGTGTACTTCTCGTACTCCGGGACGCCCGGGTAGAAGTACTCGTCGGCGAGCTTGCCGAGGGAGTGGCCGGTCTCGTGGATGGCGACCTGGCCGGACTTCGGGTGGCCGGCGGAGGCCGTCGATATCCCCTCGTACCCGAGGGTGGCGCTGGGCTCGTTGTAGCCCGCTCCGCCGTACTTGGCGCTGTTGGCCAGGACGATGACGAGGTCGGCGGCGGGGGCCTTCGCCACGTACGCGTCCACCTTGGGCTGGTCGACGCAGAGCAGCCGCTCGATGTCCTCGCACCAGAAGTAGGAGCCGAGGGCGGTGTCGCGGACGGTGGCCGGGTCGGGGTCGCCGGAGACTCCCGAGTCGTGCGAGACGGCGTCGACCGTCCAGACGTTGAAGAGGTTCCGGTACGTGGTGTAGGGCTCGACGGCGGTCACCTCGGCCCACTTCTGCTCGGCGTCGGTGTGGAACCGGGCCAGTTCGGCGGCGGTGTACCCGTCGCCGATGACCACGACGTCGAGGCGGTCGGCCGTGGAGCCGTTGTCGATCATTTTGGTGACCTGGCCGTCGGCCGACCGCTCCGCCGGGGACAGTCGGCTCGTGGTCTTGGCGGGGCTGCCGGCGGCCGGTACCCGGGCGTGGCCCGATCCGGCGTCACCGCCGTGCTCCGGCCCGGGGATCTCGACCTCGATCCGCGGCTTCGTCGGGGCGTCGGCCGCGTCGGCCGGTCCGGCGGCCACCAGCGCGGCGGTCGCGCAGACCATCGCGAGCGCCGCGCGCACCGCCGTGCGCACGGCCGGACGCCTGCCCGAGTCTCTGACTGGATCCATGAAGTACTCCCCCGGGAACGGAAGTTAAGTAGTTTGTTAAGTGCAGTGAATCGGTTGCTTAAACTAGGGGGCGGGCGGGGCGTGCGCAATGCCTGCTCCCCCTGAATACTGGGGAGTTCGAGCGACCAGGGGGAATCCATGGACGAACCGGCCCGGATCGGCCGCAGGGTGCAGCGCATGCGCGGTGAACTCGGCCTGACCCAGCGGCAGTTGGCAGAGCCCTCTTACACCTCTGCCTACATCTCCACACTGGAGTCGGGCAAGGTCCGGCCCTCCGAGACCGCGCTGCGTTTCCTCGCCGCCCGGCTGGGCACCTCGTACGAGGAGCTCGCCACCGGCCGCCCCGCCCACCTGGCCACCGAACTGCGGCTCGCCCTCACCGACGCCCAGCAGACGCTCGCCACGGGCGCGGCGGACGAGGCCGCCGCGCGCTACCGGCGGCTGCTCACCGAGGCCGAGGAGTTCGGGCTGGCCCCCGAGCAGGCGGAGGCCCGGCTCGGGCTCGGCGAGTGCGCACTGGAGTCCGGCGAACTGCCCGACGCGATCGGCCACTTCGAGGCCGCGGAACGCCTCCTCGCCGACGAGCCGCTGCCCCGCCGGGCCCGCCCGATCCGCGGCCGGGCCGTCGCGCACCTGCTCGCGGGTGAGCTGCGCTATGCCTGCTATCTGCTCGAATCCACCATCGACGAGCTGGGCGCGAGCGGGCTGGCGGATCCCGAGGCGCTGGTGCTGCTCAACGCCGCGATCATCGGGCCGTACCTCGACATGGGCGCCCATGCCCGCGCCGCCCGCGCCGCCGAACTCGCGCTCGCGCTGGCTCCGCAGGTCAGCGACCCGGCACTGGTGGCGGGCATGCACCGGCAGGTGGCCCGGACCTTCCTGGCCGGGGGCCGGGTGGCCGACGCCGACGCGTCACTGGCGAAGGCCCAGGAGATCTACGGGCAGCTGCGACTGCGGACCGATCTGGCCCACTGCCACTGGATGCGCGGCTACGTACTGGCACAGAACGGCGAACTCGTCTCGGCTGAGCGGGAGTTGCGGATCGCCCGGGACATGCTGTCGGCTCGTCGCGCCGGGCTCTACACGGCGCAGGTGGAGGTCGAGCTGGCCGACGTACTGCGCCAGCTCGGCCGCTACGAGGAGGCCGCCGGGCTCCTCTCGGCGCTGCTGGAGCTGGGGGACAGTCACGGCGCCGTGCATGCGGGCGGCGCGCACCGGCTCCTCGGCCTGATGGCCGAGGAGCGCGGTGAGTGGGAGGCCGCCGAGGAGCACTACGTCCAGGCGCTGGCGCTGCTGGAGCGCAGTGGGGCGACCGGTGATCTCGCGGACCTGTGCCGACTGTTGGGCGATCTGCTGCGGCGTACGGGCCGGGTCGAGGCGGCCATGGACGCGTACCGCACGGGCCTGGGGCACCGGGCGGCGCCCGGCACCACCACCCTGGGCCCGGCGCCCGCCGCACCCGCCGTGCGGCCCGCCGGGGTCAGTGGTTCTCGGTGGGCTGCAGGTCCCGCGGAATGAGGGTCCAGGTCGTGGCCGCCGCGGCGACCGCGAGTACGGCGGCCAGCAGGAACGCCGGGGTGATCGCCAGGGTGTAGGCGTGCGAGGCGGTGTCGAGCAGGGCCTGGCCGACGGCGCCGCCGATGCGTTCGGCGGTGTGCGCGGCCTCGCCGACGGAGCCCTGTACGGCGACGGTGCTCGGGCCGTCCAGCTCCAGGGCGGGCAGGTTGCCCCGGTAGAGCGCGGCCGCGGTGGAGCCGAGGACGGCGACGCCCATGGCCGAGCCGAGTTCGTAGCAGGTCTCCTCGATGGCGGCGGCGCTGGAGACCTCGGCGGCGGGGGCGGCGGAGACCAGGGTCACCGAGGCCACGGTGGTGGCGAGGCCGGCGCCCAAGCCCATCACGGTCAGGGCGGCCGCGAAGGCCGGGTAGCCGAGGTCGGTGAACTGCTGGAAGGTCCAGGGCAGGGCCATGCCGACGGCCAGGACGACCAGCCCGGCGCCGAGCACGTGGCGGATGGCGAAGCGGTGCATCAGCGAGGGCGCCACCATCGAGGCCACGATCAGCGCGAGCGGGGCCGGCAGCAGGCGCAGTCCGGCCTCCAGCGGGGTGTAGCCCTCGCCGTACTGGAACCACTGGGTGACGAGGAACAGGATCGCGCCCATGCCCACCATGGGCAGGAAGATCGCGGTGGCCGCGACACTGAAGGCGGGCTTGGTGAACAGCCGTACCTGCAGCAGCGGGTTGTCCAGGCGCAGCTGGCGGCGTACGAAGACGGTCAGCAGGGTGGCGGCGAGCAGGAGCAGGGCCCAGGGCAGCGGGTCGGCGATGCCGCTCTTGCCGAGCTGCTTGATTCCGCCCGCGAGGGCGAGCATGCCGACGATCGACTGGCCGACGCCCCACCAGTCCCAGCTTCCGCTGCCGCGCGGTGAGCGTGATTCGGGCAGGTAGCGCAGGCCGGCCGCGACGATGACGGCGGCGACGGGCAGGTTGAGGAGGAAGGCGGAGTGCCAGCCGTAGTCCTGGACCAGGAGTCCGCCGACGACCGGCCCGAAGGCCATGCCGCCACCGAAGACGGCCGCCCAGACGGCGAGTGCGAAGGCCCGCTCCTTGGCGTCGGTGAAGACGGTGCGCAGGATCGACACGGTGGAGGGCATGATGGCCGCGCCGCCGATGCCGAGCAGGGCGCGGGCCGCTATCACGTGCCAGGCCTCGGTGGAGAACACGGCTATGAGCGAGGCGAGCGAGAAGATGCCGAAGCCCGCCATGAGCAGTCGCTTGCGGCCCCAGCGGTCACCGAGCGCACCCGCGGTGACCAGCAGTCCGGACAGGGCGAGCGCGTAGACGTCGATGATCCACAGCTGCTGTACGGCCCCCGGCTGGAGGTCGCCGACGAGCGAGGGGAAGGCCACGTTGAGGATCGTGGTGTCCATGGAGATGAGCAGGAGGCTGCCGGAGAGGATCGCCAGGACGATCCACCTATGGGGGGCCTGCGCGGGGGTGTGCATGAGGTTCCGTTCAGAGGTGCGCCGTGTGCGCACGGTGGAGAGGCGTTTCAGGGCGCGGGAGCGCCGGCGGGAGGCTGCGCGAGCGGCCGTGTTCCGCTGAGGAAGGAGGTCAGCACCAGGTGGCCGATCTGGCGCGGGGCGAAGTGGCCGTCGCGCACGCCCTCGGCGGCGGCGTCGAGCAGGCCCCAGAGCGAGTACCAGATCCAGTACGGCGGCAGGTCCGCGCGCAGTCGGCCCAGCCGCTGGCCGAGGGCGAGGAAGGCCACGGCCTGCTGGTCCTGCCGGTCCACGCCGGCCCGGAACTCCGGGTCCGCGAGGACGGTGGCGTCGCGCGAGGTGAAACCGTAGAGGTGCGCGGCGGGCATCAGGGCGATGACCAGTTCCTCGATGGCGGCGTCGAAGGCGGCCGCGTCGGCACACTGCGTCAGGTCGAGCGGGGCCAGGCACCCGTCGACCACCTCGATCGCCCGGACGGCGACGGCCTTGAGCAGGGCCTCGCGGGTCGCGTAGCGACGGCTCAGTGTAGCGCGGCTGGTGCCGATGCCGGCGGCGATCTGCACCATCGAGGCGCTGTGATCGCCGGCGAGGACGCGGGCGGCGCTGTCCAGCAGTTCTTCTTCGTTCACCATCAGTGAGCCTCCTTCGCCTCGGACGATACAAGATTGTCTCATTCGAAGCAAAGTGCACTCACTCGCGGAGCCTCTATTGAAAATGGCAATCATTTCCGTATACTGCCTGCATGGCACGCACCGAAGTACGCCCGATCGTCAAGCTCCGCTCCACCGCGGGAACCGGCTACACCTACGTCACCCGCAAGAACCGGCGCAGCGACCCCGACCGCATGGTGCTGCGCAAGTTCGACCCGGTCGCCCGTCGGCACGTCGACTTCCGCGAAGAGCGCTGACCCTGCCCCTGCCCCTGCCCCTGCCCCACCCCTGATGAAGGAGCGCACCGTGAAGCCCGGAATCCACCCCGCCTACGGCCCCGTCGTCTTCCGCGACAAGGCCGCCGACTTCGCCTTCCTCACCCGGTCGACCGCCACGAGCGACAGGACGGTCGAGTGGGAGGACGGCCGCACCTACCCGGTCGTCGACGTCGAGATCTCCTCGCGAAGCCACCCCTTCTACACCGGCACCGCCCGCGTCCTGGACACCGCCGGCCGCGTCGAGCGCTTCCAGCGCCGCTACGGGAGCACCCGCTGACCCTGCCGGTCGCCATCGCCGGCGGGCTCCACGGCGACGCCCGCCGCAGCGCGGCGCGGGAGCTACCGACCGCCGTACCGGGCAGCGTCGCCCTCCACCACGACCTGGCCACGGCGGCCGAGGGGACCGCACGGCGCCTGGTGCGCGACGCCTCGGGCGGCGGCCTAGGTCGTCTCTTTCGGATCTTGTCGGTCAGGTCCGCGTCGTCCGGTGCCGTGCCTCGGCGTGCTGCCGGGGCTGCCGTGTACTGGACGTACTCGGTTGCCCCGGCAGTGCGGCGAGGCGCGGTGCCGGGCGGCGCGGACCCGACAAGATCCGAAAGAGACGGCCTAGTCGCCGGTGCCGCGGGCACGGGCTCCTGAGCGGGTGCGGCCCGCGGTCTGGGCCCGCTGCGGGTGGCGGCGTACGTACTCGTGCTCCAGCTCGTTCATCCGCTTCGTATGGGTGACCAGAGCGTCGTCGGACCCGTGCAACAGGGTCTCGTGGCGCGTGCGGTGGATGGCCTCCAGCTCCTTGAGCAGCCGGCCCTCCTCCAGTTTCTGCGCCGACGGACCGCCGTCGTGCTCCGTCATGGCACGTGCACCTCCTCCACCGGGCCGCGGGATCACACTGGCTTACCTCCCCGGCCACTCCATCATGCCCCGCACCACGGGAGGGGGCCTCCGGGGCCGGACGTGCCGCGCGGAAGGTGCGGCGGTAGGCGTGCGGCGGTAGGCGTGGGGCGAGACGCCGACGGCGGTGCGCAGGTGCCGGCGCAGCGAGCCGCCGGTGCCCAGGCCCGCGCGGGCGGCCACCGTGTCGACCGGCCGGTCCCTGGACTCCAGCAGGTACCGGGCCCGCTCGATCCGCTGCTGCCCGAGCCACCGTCCGGGGCTCGCTCCGACCTCGTCCCGGAAGCGGCGGGTGAAGGTCCCGACGCCGACCTTCGCGCGCGCGGCCATGTCGGCCAGGGTCAGCGTGTGGGCGCGGTGCCATCGGCCGTCGGCTCGGGAACGGGGCGGCGGATGTACTGCGCCTGCCCGCCGTCGCGCCACGGCGGGACGACGCAGGCGCGGGCCACGTCGTTGGCGATCTCGCTGCCGTGGTCGCGGCGGACGATGTGCAGGCACAGGTCGATGCCGGCGGCGACCCCGGCCGAGGTCAGGACGTCGCCGTCGTCGACGAACAGCACGTCGGGGTCGACGCGGACCCGGGTGAACGTCCGCCGCAGCCGGTCGGCCTCACGCCAGTGGATGGCCGCCGGACGGCCGTCGAGGAGACCCGCGGCGGCCAGGACGTAGGTGCCGGTACAGATCGCCACCATCCGTGGCCTCGGGCGGACGGCGGCGAGGGCGGTGCGCAGGGCGTCCGGGAGGAGGCCTTCGGTCCGGATCGGCCCCAGGCCGCGGGACGGCGGAATGACCACCGTGTCGACGCCTGCCGGCACGGACGCGTCGTGGCCGACGGCGTGATCCGACACATCGCCCCCATGGCCTGACGCGTCGTCGACGCGATCACCCGCCGGCGTCCGCGGCCCGCCAGAGCGAGTAGACACTGTCTACTCGCTCTGGTAGACAGTGTCCATGGACCAGGAGAGACCGCTCCGGGAGCGGCTGATCGACGTAGGGGTGGAACTCGTCCTGAGCGAGGGCGCCGGCGCTCTCGGGCTGCGGGAGATCGCCCGTCGGGCGGGTGTCTCGCACGGGGCGCCGCGCCGGTACTTCCCCACCCACCAGTCCCTGCTGTCGGCGATCGCCCGGCGCGGGTTCGAGGATCTCGGGGTGCGCATCGCGGCGGTGGCCGGCGCTCCGGAGCTGTCCCCGCGGGAGCGGGTGCGGACGATCGGCGTGGCGTACGTCGGCTACGCGCTGGAGCACGCGGGGATGTTCGCGCTGATGTTCCGGCACGACCTGCTGGACAGTACGGGCCAGGGGCCCTCGGACGGGCCGCGGCTGCGGGAGTCGACACTGCCGATGTTCGAACTCCTCGTCACGCTCGTCCGCCGCTGCGGAGCGGCCGAACCCTCCGTCACGGCGGCCGCGTTGTGGGCCAACCTGCACGGCGTGGCGCAGTTGTGGCGCTGGGGCAGCCTGCAGCTGGCCCTCGGCGGCGCGCCCGTCGACGGCGTCGAACGGCTCGTCGGTGCCGCGGTCGACGCCCACCTCGGTCCGGAGCCCGTATGAGGCAGCGGATCTCACTGCTCGTCAGCGTGGCGGGAGCCATGCTCGTCGCGCTGGACGGCACCGTGCTGACCGTGGCCCAGCCGAGCCTGCGGCGCGATCTGGGGGCCGATGTGGCGCAGGTCCAGTGGACCAGCACCGCCTATCTGCTGGCCGTGGCCGCGTTCCTGGTGGTGGCCGGGCGCCTCGGCGACCGGTACGGGCACGCCCGGTTGCTCTGCGTCGGTGTCCTCGGGTTCGCCGCGGCCTCGGCCGGCATCGTGTTCGCGCCAGGCGTGGGCTGGGTCATCGCGCTGCGCGCCGCGCAGGGCGTGTTCGGCGCGCTGCTGCAGCCCGCGACGCTGGCGCTGCTGCGGCTCGCGTACCCGCCCGACCGGCTCGCCACTCCGGTCGCCGTGCGGACCAGTGCGATCGGCTTGGCCGCGGCGGCCGGTCCGCTGCTCGGGGGTCTGCTGGTCGCGCGGTGGGACTGGCGGGCGGTGTTCGTGATCAATGTGCCGGTGGCCCTGGTGATCGCCGCGCTGACGCTCGCCGTACGGGCCCCCGCGCCGCCGCGTGCGGAGCACGGGCGGTTGGAGTTCGCCGGCGCCGCCCTGCTCGCCACCGCCCTCGCGGTGTTCGTGCACGCGCTGGTCGGCGTGCCCGCGCACGGGTGGACCGCCGCGCCCACCGTCATCGGCTTCGGCGGTGCCGTCGGGCTCGCGGCCCTGTTCGTACGTCGCGAGCGGCGGGCCGCGCAGCCGTTCGTGCCGCGCGCCGTAGCCCGGTCCACGGCGGTGACCGCCTCGATGGGGCTGCTGCTCCTCGTCTCCGCGGGCATGTTCGGGGCGCTGTTCACGGCCACGTTCCATCTCCAGGACGCCGAGGGGCTGGACCCGCTCGCGACCGGCGTGCGGGTGCTGCCGCTGACCGCGCTGATGGTCGCGGGGGCGCCGGTGGCGGGCCTGGCGCTGCGCAGGTTCGGGGCGCGCCGGACCGCGCTGGCCGGTACGGGGCTGGTCGTCGCCGGGATCGCCGGTCTGGGCTCCGCGTCCCCGGTGGCCTTCGGGGTACTCGGCGCCGGGTTCACCACCGTCATGGTCACGGCCACCGGGGCGGTGGTCGGCGAGGCCCCGGCCGGATACGCCGGGATGGTCGGGGGTCTCAAGCAGACGGCCATGAACATCGGCCCGGCCCTCGGGATCGCGGTCGCCGCGAGCACCGCGGCGCACGGCTGGTCGCTGGTGGCTCTGGCCGCGCTGACTGCCGTAGGACTGGCGGCGGCCTCACTGCTGCCCGGCGGCGCGCGCCCGGCAGCTGCGGGCGACCTCGTCGGCGAAGACGAGGGCGGGCGGGGCGAGGGCGGCCCAGCGGCGGACGGCCCAGCCGACCGCGAGCGGCGGCAGGGCGGGGATCGGCACGAGGCGCAGCGGGCCGTCGGAGCCGGGGACCTGCCAGCCGGGCAGCGCGGGCACGACGGCGTGTCCGAGGCCTAGTTCGGCGAGCAGCAGGGCGGTGTCCCAGTCGGCCACGCTGGTGTCGGAGCTGACCCGGATGCCGGATTCGGCGAAGGCGGCGTCCAGGTGGGCGCGGGAGGCGGAGTTCTCGGGCAGACGGATGTGCCGGATGCCGACGAGGTCGGCGAGGTCGATGTGGGGCCGGGCGGCGAGGGCGTCGTCCGCGCCGACGGCGAGCACCCAGGGCAGTCGCATGACGGGGCGCAGCTCGATGCCGCGGACCGGGCCGCCGACGGTGATCCAGGCGAGGTCGAGGTCGTCGGCGGCGAGGGCGTCGAAGCAGCTGCGGCTGGAGTTCTCGGTCTGGAACTCCAGGCTCACCTCGGGGTGGCTGCGGCGGAAGGTGACGACGGCCTCGGACATGAAGTGCCGCACGGTCGTCGCTCCGGTGGTGACGCGGACCGTGCCGCCACCGCCGCGGACGAGGTCGTCCACGCGACGCAGGGCCCCGTCGAGGCCGGCGATGCCGTCGGCGGCGGCCGCCTGGAGGATGCGGCCGGCCTCGGTGGGTACGACGCCACGGGCGTGCCGCTCCAGGAGGCCGGCGCCGGTCTGCTTCTCCAGACGGCGGACGTGCTGGCTGACGGCCGACTGGGTGCAGCCGAGGTCGCGTGCCACGGCACTGAGGCTGCCGGCGCGGCAGACGGCCACGAACACACGAAGGTCATCGAGGGTCACGCGACCCAAGATATCGCTTGGGGGTAGGGAGTAAATCGGAGGATTGACTTGGGTGTCGGGTGGGATCAAGCTCGATGCAGGGCCTGGGCGGCAACCCGGTCCCCGCCTGCGTCACGGGGTCCGGAACCCGGGCTCGGTCGGGGCCGGGTGTCGACCCGTCCGGCCCGCTCGACCCACCGTCACGGACCGGAGGGACACGCTGGTGTCGGATCACGTCGTCGCATGGCTGCGGGAGCTCGGCGCGCGGGAGATCGCCCACCCGGGCGGGACCCTCCTCGCGCATCTCGAACGGGTGGAGAACCTCCTCGCCTCCTGGGGGGCGCGCCCCGCACTCCGCCGGGCGGGCCTGTGCCACGCGTTCTACGGGACGGACGGTTTCCCCACGGCCTTGCTGCCGCTCGCCCGGCGGGCCGAACTGGCCGCGGTGATCGGCGACGAGGCCGAGGAGATCGTGTACGCGTACGCCGCGTGCGACCGCACGGCTTCGTACCCCACGCTCGCGTGTGAGGAGGCGGCCTTCCGCGACCGGTTCACCGGGCACGTCCACTCCCCCGCCCCGTGGCTCCGGCGGGACCTCGCCGAGCTGTCGGCGGCCAACGAGCTCGACCTGGCGCGGATCGATCCCGCCTTCCGTGACGCGTGGGGAGCCGAACTCCGCGCCCTGTTCGAGCGGTTGCGCGGACTGCTGAGCGAGCCGGCCCGGCGGGAGTGCCGGGCCGTGCTCGGCGACGGGGAGGGTTGAGGCGGGGTCAGGGGGCGGGTCGGCCGGTGAGGGTGATCTCGGCGGCGCTGGTCCAGGGGCCGCGGCCGCCGGCCTCGGTCAGTGCTCTCAGGCGGAGGTAGCGGCCGTTCTTCGGGGTGAGGGCCGTGGTCTTGGCGGCCGCGGTGTCGGCGAAGGTGCCGGTCGCCACGGGCGGCCCCCAGTCGGTGGTGCTGTCGGAGACGTAGACCTCGTAGCCGCCGATCCGGCCGTTGACGCCGCCGTCCTGGCGGGGCAGGTAACCGAGGCCGTCGACCGCGTAGCGGGCGCCGAGGTCGATCCGGATCTCGTGCGGGAGCGCGGCGGGCGTGCCGGAGGACCAGGCGGTGTGCCAGATCGTGGTCGGGGACCCGTCGAAGGCGTGCGTGGCCGCCCCGTTCTCGGCGGTGGTCTCCTGGCTGTCGGCGTGGACCAGGGACCAGGTCGAGCGGTCGATCGGGGTGGCCGCGGGCAGGGGTTCGGCCGCAGGAAGGCTGGTTCCGCCGGCCGAGACGGTGAAGGCGCCCGACCTCGTTCCGGTCTTGATCCGGAGCACTCCGGAACGGTCCGCCGGGTCGAAGTACCAGCCGGACGCGGCGGCGTCGTAGGCGGCCTTGGAGGCCAGGCCCGTGACGGGGGCGCCGTCGATCGTGACGGTGGCGGGCGCGGTGGCCACGTGCAGGGTGAACTCGTAGCCGCGGGCGGCCGGTTTGCCGGTGTAGCTGCCGGTGGGGGCGCCCACGGCGACGGTGACCGCGCCGGAGCCGGCCGTCGGGGCGGTGACGTCGACCCGCTGGCGGGCGTAGGCACCCGACTCGTGCGCGCGGGTGCGACCGTCGTCCTCGTAGAGGCTGAAGGAGGAGGCGCCGCGCGGGTGGATGTCGTAGGTGAGGGTGTCCACGGGCTTCTCGCCGGTGTGGTTCATCTGCGGCCACATCGGCACGACGGCGCCGCCCTTGACGAAGAGCGGCAGGGTGTCGAGGGGCGCCTGGTATCCGTTCAGCCACCCCGAGCCGGCGTACGTGCGGCCCGTCCAGTAGTCGGTCCAGGTCCCGGCGGGGAGGTAGATGCCGTCGCGTACCGAGGTGTCGGAGACGACGGGGGCGACGAGGAGGGAGTCGCCGGCCATGAACTGGCCGCTGGTGAGGTTGCCGCGGGCCACCGGGTCGTCGGGATACTCCAGGACCATGGCGCGGGTGCTGGGGACTCCACTCTCGTGGGCGATGCGGCTCATCGTGTACAGGTACGGCATCAGTCGCATCTTGAGCTGCAGGTACTTGCGGTTGATGGACAGGTACGGCTCGGCGAACCTCCAGGGCTGTTTGTCGTGGTAGCCGGCGGACGGGTTGGTCGCGCCCCAGCCGGACATGGTCATGAAGGCCGGGGTGAAGGCCTTCCACTGGAGGTCCCGGGTGTACGTGCGTGGGCTGCCGCCGAAGATGCCGTCGACGTCGCCGGCCGCGTAGTTGAGGCCGGAGAGGCCCGCTCCGGTGATGGCGGGGACGTGCCAGCGCATGTCGTCCCAGGTGCCGTACGTGTCGCCGGTCCAGACGACGGCGTTGCGCTGGGTGCCCGCCCAACCGTCGACGGTCCAGACGTAGCGGCGGGCGTCTGAGTTCTTCTCGATCCCGTCCACGGCCTGCCGCACGCCGTCGAAGGCGTACTTGTAGCCGCTGCCGATCCAGGCCACGTCGGTCTTCACGCCCCGGCTGCCGGCCGTGCCCACCTCGTCGGCGATGGAGCCGAGGCCGGTGGAGGTCCACAGGCCCGTCTGGAAGCCCTTGGCCTTCAGGGCGTCGACCGTCGACTTCAGGGGTGCGGTGTAGCCGCAGCCGTAGCCGTCGTTGGGCAGGAACCAGCCCGAGGGCATGTCGGCGGCCCGGGCGTCGGCCGCGTAGCCGACGACGTCCGGGGTGCTCTGGTGGCGGAGGCGGTTGTGATCGCCCTGGTAGTCGGGGTTGGAGGCGTTGAAGCAGTCGGCGTTGCCGAGCTCGAAGCCCCACATCGGCGCCATGAACGGCTTTCCGCTGACGTCGGTGTACGCGTCGAGCACGGATTTGAGGGAATCGCCGGTGAAGTACCAGGCGTCGAAGCGCTTCTCGTCGTGGGTGAGGGTGGTGGGCGCGTTGAAGCCGTAGGAGCCCGGGGCCCAGGTGTTGCGCATGACGCCGTAGCCGTTGGTGGACATGTAGAAGGGGGCGGGGCTGGCGTTGTCGTTCTCGCGCCACTTGTTGTCGACGGCGATCGGGACGGTCTTGCCGCGCAGCGCCCACTCGCCCAGGCGTAGGCCGGTGCCGTAGAACTGCTCGTCCGCGCCCCGGGCCAGGTACTGGGTGGTTCGGCCGCCGGTCCAGCTGGTGGGCTGGGTCTCCTGCCAGACGGGGGTGGTGTTGTCGGCGCGGAAGACGGAGAAGCGCAGAGGCTTCTTGTCGACGCGGATGGAGAGCGATCCGGTGGTGATTCGGTAGTACGCGCCTGCGTCCGAGTAGGTGGTGGTCACGGGGCCGAAGTCGGTGGTGGGGGCGAGGTCGGTGCCGGCCGGGTCGTCGGTGAAGGACCCGTCGGGCGAGAGCCAGAGGCGGAAGATGTCGGCGCGGGCGACCACCACGCGGGCCTTGGCCCCGCCGGAGGCGGTGATGGTGAACGTGTTCCCGGACCGGGTGAATCCGGTGACGTCGCCCGCCGTCGCCGTGGCTCCGGCGGGGGCGGCGGGGGCGGCGGGGGCAGCCGAGGCGGGTAACGCGACCGGTCCGGCGGCGGCCAGACCCGACACGGTGAGCGCCGCGGCGAGCAGGGCGGCGGCCGGGGTGCGTCGCCTGCGGCGATGCCTCACCGCTTGAACTCGGTGGCCCGACGGGCCTTGCCGACCCTGGCTCCTGCGGATGCTGGGCAGTCTCATGAGGCAGCTCCTCGTGCGGTCCGAGACACGGACACAGCTCTTTGGCATGCTCCCGGCAAGATAGCGCTCGGACGGGCCTCCGTGAAAGATGGTGCTCGAAGTCGGCTGCCATCGCGCAGCTTTGAACATCCATCAGGGGGAAACGCGGTCTGGATGGAGTGCGGGCCTGGTGGGCGACGACGTCGATGTGGCTGGTTCGTGGAACCGTGGCCGTGGCCGGGGCGTCACCTGATCTCGTGACAGGAACCGAACGGCCCCCGCACCGAGTCAGAGTCGAACCCATCCCCACGGACCCCGTCCGCGTCCCTGCCCCTGCCCCTGCCCCGGACAGATCCCGCACCTGGCCCGGCGTCCTCTCGATGATCGCTTCCGGGCTGCTGGGCGCCGCGGCCGGATGCCTGGCGATCGCCCTCTCGTCCCGCGCACGCGCCTACTGCGACGCGGGCTGGGACGCGGGTGGTGTGGCCGAGATGACGTTCCTGCTCCCGGTCCTGGTGGTGGGCTTCGCAGGGTGCGCCGTGGGGGTCGCGATGCTCACGCCGCGTCGGCACCCGCTGCTGCGGATGGTGCCTGTGGTGCTCGTGCTGGGGGTGCTGGTCATCTCGTTCTTCGCCGTCGAGGGCACCCTGGACGGGTATCCCGGGGATTCGGGGCTGTGCGGGCCGGACAACGTGCCGCCGTGGTGGCCCGGGTGGCTGCCCGCGTGAAAAGCGGGTGCGGGGCGTCGGACAGGTAACGCGGTGACCCTGCGCCAATCGGCGCCGCCGACATTCTCCGCGAACCTGTCGGCCGCCTGACCATCGTCCCGAAGAGCCTCGGACAAAGCCCGAAAGGTCCGGCCGCCGTACTGCCCGTACGGCAATCGCAAGCCCCGCTCGACACCCGGGCCTGGAGCTGACCAGGCAGGCCGGAACGGGGCACTGGGGCCGGACTCGGCTGCCACCGATGGGTCGTCGAAAGGACCGTGTCCTGGCTCGCCGGCTGCCACCGACTCCACCGCCGCTATGAACGCGAGGCCGAACACTTCCTCGCCTTCGTCGGCATAGCCGCAGCCCTCATCTGTCACCGACGTGCAACCCGCTGATGACGTGCACTGCCCCCGGCGCCGGCAACGACCGTCGGCGACGAGGTGGATCTTCGTGGTCGGACCGCTGCGGGAGGCCGGGCCGGCACGTGCCCTCGCCCTCCGTCTCGGGATGCCGACGGCCACCGGAGGAACGGCGGCCGGGAACCGGAGCGGGGAGTCAGGAAGCCGGGTGGCGGATCGAGCACGACGACCGCGAGCTGAAGATCGCTCCTGGTGAGAACCCGGTTGCGCCTGCAGATGCCGGTCCGAGAGGTTTGGAGGGTCCTGGCTTGATGACGCCGGACTGACCTCAGGCCTAAGGTGTGCTGGTGATCTTCAAGAGGAAGCGGAAGGCGTCGGGCCTCACCGCCACTGTGTCCGAACTGCAAGAGGCGGTTGCCACTCGCGATGGCGACCGCACTGAGCGTGCCTTCACCGCCATGATGAACGGTGTGCAGTCGGCGTCGGACGCAGAACGTGTCCTGGCAGGGCCCCGGCTGGCGGCACTGCTCCCCGCCTTCCCGCCCACCGGTCCGCGGCCGATGCTCGCGATGGCGGCCGGCTTCTGCGTCGAGCGTGGGGCCGATCCCGTGGCCTGCGGCGAACCGATCCTCGATGGCGTCCACCGGGACCTGCTCGACGCCCTCGAGTTCGCCCGCCGCTGCACCGCCACCGGCGCAGCCGAGGACGAACTGCCGGAGCCGGACGAGAAGATCATTGACGACGCCCTGCTGGCCCGCTTGGGCGGCGACGTGCGCGAGGCCACGCAGCTGGCGCTGGCCTGGTGCGCGGTCGAACAGTGGCAGCCGTCCGCGCTGGCCGTGCTGTGCCGCAGCGCCGAGGTGCGCCGCCGGCACGCATCCGCGCTCCTTCCCATCTGCCGCGACCTGGCGGCCCTGGAGCGGCACGACCTCAAATGCCTGGCCTACGCGCTCGCCGTTCTGGATGACGAGCCCCTCGTGGTGCTGCACAGGCCCACCGGGACCGGGTTCGAGATACGCATCGGCGGCATCGGGGACAACTTCCAGTTGCACACACTGCTCGCCCACGTCCTCATCGGCGGCGGCTACATCCCTGGTACCAGGCCTTCGGCAGAGAGCGTCCGCCTGGCCACGGACCCCGAGCCGGCACAGGGACGGACCCAGGCCGTCGCGACCGGGGCCTTCGAACTCCTCGCCCCGGACGGCGAGCGAATCTGGAACGAGGGGCTGCCCGACGACATCCCCGTGGTGGAGGGACGCCGCCTGCTCGTGCTCGACGAGCCGACCTACCAGCGCAGCTGGAACGCCGACCGATTCTTCCCACACCTCCCGGGCACAGCCGAGCTGACCCGCCTCCTGACCGCGGACGAGACACAGACCTGGCTCGCCCGCACGACGCCGGGCAACGCGATTCGCCGGCCCTCCTGACCCGACGGACCGGGCGGTCACCGCTACGCGACCTCCTTGAGGCTCACCGCGACGACGGGTTCACCCCGCTCGCGATCGATGTCCCGTGTTGTGGCGGATCAACCACTCTGGATGTGCTGGATTACAACTGGCCGTATGGATGCGCCCGCATCGAGATCGCCATCCGGAATCCCGACCGCCTCTGGTTCAGCGAGGACGAGCTGACGGCGCTGACGGATCACCTCGGCCATCCGGGTGAAGCAAATCCAGGCCCACATCTGAACCTCGACAGCTCAGGCGATTGCCTGTCGCTCGGGTAGTGGCGAGGTGGTAGGCGCCGGTGCCGAGCTCGATCATGTTGCCACCGAAGGTGAGGCGGTCGGCGATGGCCGCGCAGAGGCCAGGGCCGGTGAAGGTATCGGTCCAGCCGGAGAAAGACTCGTTGGAAGCGACGGCGACGCTGTTCTTCTTCTCGCGCTCGGTCAGGACCTGGAAAAGCAGTTCAGCGCCGCGGCGATCGAGTTCGACGTAGCCCAGCCCGTCGGCGAGCGCGTCAACTTCAGGAACGGGGACAAGGTGGCTGCGGCGGAACCAGCCGATCTGGCCCTCGACTCCGCCCTTCTCATGGGCGCCGCGGGTGCCGGGGCACTCGAGTCGCAGAGGCCTGTCGTCGGGAGAGCGCCAGCCTGCGTCGCTCTCGGTCGACCTCTGTGACAACGACCGTGATCTTGTCGCCGACTTGGACCACCGTCTCTGGAGCCTCGACAGGCGTCCAGGTGAGCTCCTGCAGATGGACCAGGCCCTCGATGTCGGGCGTGACCTGGACGAAGACGCCGAACGGGACCAGCTTGGTGACCCGTCCCCGCAGGGTCTGCCCCACCATGGTGCCCTCGGCGAATGCCTGGAAAGGGTCAGGCTGCGTTGCCCGCAAGGACAGCCTGGCTTCCCCGTTCCATGTGTCGAACTGGAGGAACTCGCACGAAACGCGTTGTCCCACCTGAACGACGTCCGAAGCTGTCTCGAAGCGTCGCCAGGACAGCTCGGGGATCGTGATGAACCCGACGCCGGGGAAGACCGGGTGCTCAGGGCCGTCGTCCAACGCCACAAAGATGCCGAACCGCTCGATTGACGCGATCTTGCCCGAAAGCATCTCGCCGACGCGGAGGGATTTCAGGAACGCCCAGAGCTCGGGGTGCTCCATGGCGGCTCTGGAAAGCCGTGCTCGACCCTGATCCAGGTCGATGGAGGTCACCTCGGAGGTGATCCGTTGGCCCACCTCCACCACTGCAACCGGCCCCTGACCCCAGGACAGGTCCAGCGGTCCCACAAACCCCAGCGGACGGGCGGCGAAGCCGTCCAAGGTCACCGATACCCCTCGAGATACCTCGGCCACAGTTCCGCTGCAGAGGTCGCCGACCTGAAGTGCAGCCAAGAACCTCCGGGAATCCTCATCGTCCGACGCTCCGGCCAGACCTTCGATGCCGAGACCGGACTCCACTACGGCTTCAACCGCTCCTACGTGTGGCGGCCCCGCCCGAACTAGAAGATGTCCGGGGGCGGTGGGGGTGACCGCCAGGATCGGAGGGGCCGGGGAGGACCAGCGGTGGCCGCAGGGGTCGAAGACCAGGGTCACCGGCCGCCCCGGGCGCTGGCGCCAGGAGATGCGTTCCGGGTCGTCCGCGCACACCGGGCAGCGGGGCAGCGGGCCGGGGTCCGGCAGGCAGTCGGGGGCGGCCGTGAGCGGCGTGGTGTGCGGATCGCGCATGGAGGCTCCCTGGTCGTGCGGTTGGGCTGATCGCACTGTGCCATGGACGGGCCCGGGTGCGCATGGGCGGATCGTCCAGTGTTCCGGCTGGTCAGAGGTGCGGTCAGCAGGAGGAATCCGGTCCTCTTACGGGCACTTGGTGATCAACCGCTCCCACTGCCGGCCTCCACCAGGCCCGATTCGTACGCCGCGATCACCGCTTGCGCGCGGTCGCGGACGCCCAGCTTGCCGAAGATGCCGGTGATGTGGTTCTTGACCGTGGAGACGCTGATGTCCAGTTCCGCGGCGATCTCGGCGTTGCCCCGGCCGGTGGCCATGAGCCGCCAGATCTCCAGCTCGCGCGGGGTGAGTTCGGCAGGGGTCTCGGCCGCCCACGACCGCGGCCGCTCGGGGGTCCGTACGTAGGCGGAGAGGAGCCGGCTGAGCAGCCGCGGCGCGACGGCCGCCTCGCCGGTGTGGACGATGCGGACCGCGGCGATCAGCTCCTCCGGGGAGATGTCCTTGGGCAGGAAGCCGTAGGCGCCCGCGCGCAGGGCGGCGACCACGTACTCGTCCATGTCGAAGGTGCTGAGGGCCAGGACGCGCGTCCCGGGGAGCGTGCGCGCGAGTTCCTCGGTGGCCTTGACCCCGTCCATGACCGGCATCCGGATGTCCATGACGACCACGTCGGGCCGTAGTTCATGGGCGAGGGCCACCGCCCGGGCCCCGTCCTCGGCCTCGCCCACGACCTCGAAGTCCGGGTCGGGACCCAGGATCAGGGCCAGGCCGCGCCGGACCAGCGGCTGGTCGTCGGCGATGAGTACACGGATCATGCGTGCGGAACCTCTCTGTGGAAGGCGTCTTGGACCGGGAGAGGGATCCGGGCCGCCACCCGGAATCCGCCGCCGGCGAGCGCGGCGCCCTCCAGGGTTCCGCCCTGCAGGGCGACCCGCTCGTGCATGCCGATCAGACCGTATCCGGAGCGTGCGGTGGGGCGTGCGGGCGACGCCTGCGCTCCCGCTCCGTCGTCACGCACCTCCACGCCCACCTCGTCGGCGTGGTACGTGAGCCGTACGTGGGCCCGCGCCCGGCCCGCGTGTTTGCGGGTGTTGGTCAGGGCCTCCTGGACGATCCGGAAGACGGTGAGGCCCACGGTGGGCGGGAGCGGGCGGGCGGGCCCGTCCACGGTGAACTCGGTCTCCGTACCGGCCAGCCGGGACTCGGTGATGATCCGGCCGAGATCGTCCGTACCGGGCTGCGGGGCCGGTGGGGTCTGCTCCGGCTCCTCCCCGGCCCGTAGCACGTCGAGGAGTTGGCGCATCTCGCGCAGTGCCATGCGTCCGGAGTCCTCCAGGGTGACCAGCGCCTCCCGGGACACCTCGGGGTCGTGCGCCAGGTTGGCCCGCGCCCCGCCGGCCATCAGCTGCATGGTGGTGATGTGGTGGGCGACGATGTCGTGCAGTTCGCGCGCGATCCGGCGGCGTTCGTCGGCCACGGCCCGGTCGGCGAGCCGTGTCCGGTGGGCGGCGGCCTCCCGCTGCCGGCGTTCGACCACGCGGGCCGCCGCGACGGTGATGAGGGCCGCGGTGGCGCTTCCGGCCAGTCCCCACCAGCCGAAGGGGAGCGGCCATCCGCTCTGCCCGGCGGAGGCGAGCACCGCCGATGCGGCCGCGGCCGTCACGATGACGGCGGGCCGGTGCGTCCGGGCCACCGTGTAGAGGGCGATCGTCAGGCTGAGGGTGAAGTGCGGGGACTGCGGTGCCGCCAGGTTGATGAGGATCCCTACGGCCAGGATCGCCGCCAGTACGGGCAGCGGGCGGGCGCGCCGGGCCAGCAGGGTCATCGCCGAGACCACCAGCAGGACCGTCGCGGTGACACTGAGGGTGCCGCCCTCGGTGAGCGTGCTCAAGGAGAAGCCGACGAGGTCGGCGGCAGCCGCCGCCACCGCGACGAGCGCGTCGTTGCGCGTCCAGTGGCCCCGGTCCCCTTCGCTCTCCGCGCCCTCGACCGAGCCCGCACCCGGACTCGCACCCGCACCCGCACCCGCACCCGTACTCATGACCCCGCCCCTGCCCGTCCCCACACCCATGCCGTGTCCGTGCCCGCCCCCGTGCCGCCGGTCCTGTTCCCCGGTGGTCGAGACCCATTCTGGCACCGGGGCTCCCCCGTACCGCCCGACCGCGGTAGGGCGTCGGACCAGGACCGGAGTCCTGGTCGGCGGGGCCGGCCGGACCCTGGTCCCGGGGGGCGGATCCTCCCCCGACCTGACGTTTCGCCCGCTCGCCCCTGATGGTCTGGAGTCAGGCCGGGAACCCCTGGCCGGCACCGCACAGACCGGAGGAAATGTGATCCGCGCCCTGACCGGATTCTCGACGAGAAGTCCGTGGAAGGTGATCGCCCTGTGGGCGGTCCTGGGAATGGCCGCCGCTGTCCTGGGCCAGGCGTTCGTCTTCCGCGCCGTCCAGACCGGCAACGCCGGGTTCCTGCCGGCGCAGTACGACTCGGCGGCCGCTCTGAAGATCGCCGAGGAGCGGTTCGGGGCGAAGCCGGACGCCAACCTCCTGACCGTATTGGTGGCCCGGTCGGACGAGGCTCAGCTCAGCGCCGCCGACGAGCAGCGCATCGACGCGCAGGCCGCGCGGTTGTCGCAGAGGCGTGTCGTCATGCCCAGGACCGAGGAGACGATGCCGCTCGCCCAGGACCACTCGCAGGTCCCCCGGGTCGCCCCGGCCATGACGGCGCCCGACCGCTCCTTCCGGCTGCTGTCCGTCGAACTGACCGGCAACCCGGCCGATCCCGGGGTCCAGGACACCTACCGGGCCTTCCGGGACTCGGCCCGGGCCGCCTGGGCGGAGGAGGGCCTGCGTACCGGCTTCACCGGCGGGATCGCCGACCGCGTGGACGCGACGGAAGCCGAGAAGACCCGCTCGACGGTCGTCGGCATCGCCATGCTCGCGGTCATCGTCCTGTTGCACGTACTCGTCTTCCGCAGCCTGGCGGCGGCCCTGCTGCCGCTGCTCGCCGTCAGCGTCATCGGGGGCGCCGCGGCGGGCGCGGTGGTCGGCGCCGCGCTGCTGACCGGCATCGGACTGTCCGAGTCCACACCGAGTCTGATCAGTGTGGTGCTGATGGGTATCGGCATCGACTACTTCCTGTTCCTCCTCTTCCGCTTCCGGGAGCAACTGCGCCAACACCCCGAGCAGTCCGGGCGCGAGGCGGCCGCCCAGGTCGCCGGGCGGGTCGGTACGGCCATCACCTCCGCGGCCCTGACCATCGTCGCCGCGTTCGCCACGCTCGGGGTCGCCTCCTTCGGCCAGTTCCGGGTCCTCGGGCCGGCCATCGCGCTGTCCGTGCTGGTGATGCTGCTGGGCAGCCTGACCCTGATGCCGGCCCTGCTGGCGGTCACCGGCCGCAAGATGTTCTGGCCCTCCCGGTCCTTGAAGCGCGAGCCCCGTGCGGGGTCCGCCGCGCGCATGGGCGACCGGGTGGCGTGCCGGCCGTTCACGCTGGTCCTGGCCTCGGTGGCGCTTCTCGGCACGCTGGCCGCCGGGGTCGTGGGGATGCGCATGGACTACGGGCAGAGCGGTGGCGGCGGCGAGCGGACCGCCGCCGTGGCCACCGCGGCCGAGATCTCCCGCGCTCTGCCGGCCGGGGTGTCGGACCCGACCAGTGTCTTCGTCACCGCTTCCGACGGCGTCGCCCTGACCGTCGAACGCCTCGGCGGACTGTCCGAGGCGCTCGCCGGGGTCGGCGGCGTGGGCCAGGTCGCCGAGACGGTACTGACCGAGGACCGCCGGGCGGCCCGGATCGACCTGTTCCTGACCGCCGATCCGCAGCGGCAGGAGGCACGTGATCTGGTGACGGGTCCGATCCGGGCCGCGGTCCTGGCACACACCCCCGCCGGTACGGAGGCGCATGTGGGCGGCACGGCTGCGGTGTTCGCCGATATCGCGACCGCGGTGGACAAGGACCTGCGGGTGGTCTTCCCGGTGGCGGCCGCGCTGATCGCGCTGATCCTGCTCGCCCTGCTGCGCAGTCTGCTGGCGCCGGTGATCCTGCTGGCCTCGGTCGGGCTGGGCTTCGCCGCGACCCTCGGCGCATCGACCCTGGTGTTCCAGCACGCGCTGGACCGGCCCGGGGTGGATTTCACCCTGCCGCTGGTGCTCTTCCTGTTCGTGGTCGCGCTGGGCACCGACTACAACATCCTGATGAGCGACCGGATCCGGGAGGAGATGGCCCGGCCGGGTCCGGCCCGCGCCGCGGTGGGCCGCGCCGTCCGGCACACGGCGCCCGCCATCGCCACGGCGGGCCTGGTGCTGGCCGCCTCCTTCGGCAGCCTGGCCGTGACCCCCGCCCCGTCCACCCAACAGATCGGTTTCGCGACGGCCCTCGGAATCATGCTCTCCGCCTTCGTCCTGTCGATCGTGCTGGTGCCCGCGCTGTCCACCCTCCTCGGCCGGTCCATGTGGTGGCCGGTGCGCCCGCGCCACCGCACGCGGGAGGCCGACGCGGACGCGCCGCGGACCCCGGACCGGGTGCTGGTCGGCTGATCCGCCCCGGACAGCGCGAAGGCGCCGCCGCGCGAAGGACCGTACGACGGTACGGGTCCTGCGTGCGGCGGCGCCATCGTCGCCGGGCGACCTTCGGCCGTCCGGCCTGCCGGATGCCTCGGGGCCTGTATGCCCGGCTACCTGTATGCCCGGCTGCCCGGCACAGTGTCAGGCGAGCCGGTCGATCTCGGGGTGGTCCTGGAGCCAGGCGCGGACCGCCTGCTGCTCCTTGCCCTTGCCGGTCTCCTGGATCTTCGCTTCCAGGCCGGTCAGCTGCTCCTCGGTGAGCTTGAATGACTTCAGCCATTCGGCGACCTTCGGCTCATCCTCCGCGAAGCCCTTGCGGGCCAGGGTGTGGATCCCGTCGCCCTTGCCCCAGGCCCCCTTGGGGTCCTCGAGCTTGGTCAGCTCGTAGGAGGAGTACGCCCAGTGCGGGGACCACAGCACGACCGCGACGGGCTCCTTCTTCTCGTAGGCCCGCTTCAGCTCGGCGAGCATGCCGGGCGTGGAGCCGTCGACGACCTTGTACTCGCCGTCGAGGCCGTAGTCCTTCAGGACCTTGTCCTTGAGGATCGACATCTCGCCCGCGCTCGGCTCGATGCCGATGATCCGTCCCTTGAACCGATCCGCCTTGCCCTTGAGGTCGGCGAGCGAGCGCACGTCCTTCATGTAGGAGGGCACGGACAGCTCCAGCGAGGTGGGGCCGTACCAGGAGCCGAGGTCCTCCAGCTTGTTCCCGTACTTCTCCCAGTACTGGGCGTGGGTGACGGGGAGCCAGGAGTCGGTCTGGAAGTCGAGCTGGCCGCCGGCCAGGCCGGTGTACAGGGCCCCGGCCTCCAGCTGGCGGGCGTCGACCTTGTAGCCGCGGCGCTCCAGGAGCTCCTTCCACAGGAAGGTGGAGGCGATGCCTTCGTCCCACGGGATGTAGCCGACGGAGAGGGTGCGCCCCTTGCCGATGTTCGCGGCCCCGGCCGGGCCGTCCTCGGCGGTGGAACCGCCGAAGGTGTTCAGGCCGCCCGCGACGAGCGCGAGCACCACGGCGCCGCTGATCGCGTACGCGGGCTGGGGGCGGTGGTTCCACAGTTTGGCGGCGCCGGTGGCGGCGGCCCGCGCCTTGGCGAGCGTACGACGGCCGATCGGGGAGACGTGCCGGCCGAGCGCCCCGGTCATCCGGTCCAGGTACATGGCGAGGATGACGATGGAGACGCCCGCCTCGAAACCGAGGCCGATGTCGACGTTACCGATGGCCTTGTAGACGGCGCCGCCGAGTCCGCCGCCGCCGACCATGCCGGCGATGACGACCATGGACAGGCCCAGCATGATGACCTGGTTGACGCCCGCCATGACGGTGGGCAGGGCCAGCGGGAGCTGGACGCGTACGAGGGTGTCGCGCGGGCTGGTGCCGAAGGCCTCCGCGGCCTCGACGAGTTCCCCGTCGACCTGGCGGATGCCGAGCTCGGTCATCCGGACGCCCGGGGGCAGCGAGAAGATGATGGTGGCGATGATGCCGGGCACCACGCCCACCCCGAAGAAGATGATGCCGGGGATCAGGTAGACCATGGCCGGCATGGTCTGCATGAAGTCCAGGACCGGCCGCAGGAGGGCGCTCACCCGGTCGGATCTGGAGGCCCAGATACCGAGCGGGATCGCGAACGCCAGGGTGACGAGTGTGGCGACCAGGACCAGGGACAGGGTGGACATGGCGTCCTCCCACAGGCCGAGGGAGTCGACCAGCGCGAAGCCCGCGAAGGCGAGCAGGCCCGCCAGTAGACCGCGCAGCCACCAGGCGGCGACGGCGAGGATGCCCGCGAAGAGCAGCGGGGCGGGGGCGGAGAGGACGGCGTCGATGCCGTCGTAGAGGCCGCTGACGAGCGAGCTGATGGCCTCGAACAGCCAGGAGAGGTGGCTCTGGAGGAAGTCGACTCCGCTGTCGACCCAGTTGCCGAGAGGGAGGCGGGGCATCAGGCGGCCACCTCCGCGCAGTACATCGGGGGCCGTTGCTCGTCGCCGATGAAGGCGATGAGGCGGTCCTGGGGTACGGAGCCGATGACGGCGCCGTCCGCACCGGTGACGGCGACCGCGTGCGGAACCCGGGCACTGACGGCGCACAGGTCGGCGAGCGGGGTCCCGGCGGTGACGGTCGGGCAGTCGCAGGCGTCGGCGGCCGGTTCCGGATCGTCCATGACGGCATCGGCCGTCAGGACCCGGGAGCGGTCCACGTCCTGGATGAAGGAGGCGACGTAGTCGTCCGCGGGGCGGGTGAGGATGTCCTCGGCGGTGCCCTGCTGGACGATGCGGCCGTCGCGCATGACGGCGATGCCGTCGCCGAGGCGCATGGCCTCGTTGAGGTCGTGGGTGATGAAGACGATGGTCTTCTTCAGGCGCTTCTGGAGTTCCAGCAGCTGGTCCTGCATGTCGCGGCGGATCAGCGGGTCCAGTGCGCTGAAGGACTCGTCCATCAGCAGGAGGTCGGCGTCGGTGGCCAGGGCCCGGGCGAGGCCGACCCGCTGCTGCATGCCGCCGGAGAGCTCGTCGGGCCAGGACTTCTCCCAGCCTTCGAGCCCGCACAGGGCCAGGGCCTCGGCAGCGCGCCGCTCGCGCTCGGGGCGGGGCACGCCCTGCACCTCGAGCCCGTAACCGGCGTTCTCCAGCACGTTGCGGTGCGGGAACAGCGCGAAGTGCTGGAAGACCATGGAGATCTTCGTGGACCGTACGTGGCGCAGCTCGCTCGGGCTCAGCCGGGTGAGGTCCTGGCCGCCGAAGAGGATGCGTCCCGCGGTGGGTTCCAGCAGGCCGTTCAGCATGCGCAGCAGCGTGGACTTGCCGGAACCCGACAGACCCATGACGACGAAGATCTGGCCCGGCTGGACGTCGAAGGAGGCGTCGATCACGGCGGCGGTGGTCCCGTCGGCGCGCAACTCGTCGCGGCCTGCGCCGTTTTCGAGCGCACGGACGGCGGCTGCGCTGTCGGCGGGGCGCCTCCCGAACACCTTGTAGACGTGCTCGGCCTGGAGCGTGGACACATACACCTCACGGGTCGTACCAAGTACGGCGCGCACCGGCGGGCCGGCGGGGCCGTGGAGCGGGACGGGATCTGCCCGTGTGCGCCATGCCCTCCGGCGCGATCGGCCGGAGGGCATGGTTCCGCTCCAGCAGCGCCGATGCCCTGCATTCACCTGAGCAAACGCCGGGGTGATCCTCCTCACTTACGGAGTACGGGGCCCCCGGTACGCGGATCCGCGCGCCGGATCGGGAGGCCGCGGACGGCTGCGGTCCGGTACGCCCTTCCCCCGGGGCGGAGTTGGGACCGGAATCCGGCGGGCGGCCCGGCCGCCGGGCCCGGCACACCGCCGCCCGGGGTGTGGCCGAGGCCACAGTGCGGGTCCGGCCGGTCCGGACGGTCCGGCCGTCACGTGATGCGGAAACCGGTGGTCGCGTGGTCGCGGCGGTCACGGTGGAAGGTGAGCCGGTCCCAGGTGGGAAAGGCCAGGTCGGTGACGGTCAGCAGGCGGCCGGAGCTGTCGTGCAGGGTGCGGCGTACGGTCAGCCCGCAGGCCGGGGCGGTGGCCCGGGGGTGGGTGACGCGGGTCATGGTGAGGGTCTCGGCGACCCTGCCGCCCGCGGTGGCGCGGTCGAGCCAGCGGTGCAGTGCGGTCAGGTCCTGCTCGTGGGCGCTCGTCGTCGCCGTCCGGTTCCGCAGAGCCGCCAGCTCCGGACTCCGCGCGACGACCCCGGGGCTGAAGTAGGTGACGGCGTCCCGGAGGGTCTCACCGGCCGGTCCGCGTTCGCGGTGGTGATGGACCAGGGTGCGGTCTCCGCCGGCCATGCCGAGGAGCGTGCCGAGGGACGGCGGGACGGTGACGTAGGTGGCCCAGCTGCGGGTCGGCGCGGGACCGGCGGAGGGCGCCGCGGCCGGGACTCCGGAGACGGCCGCGACGACCGGGACGACCGGGACCGCGACGATGGCCGGGACGGCGGCGACGACGGGGACGGCGGGGCGGGTGCCTCGGCGGCCGGTGACGACGAGGCCGTCCTCGCGCAGGTGCTGGAGGGCCGCCCTGATGGTCTGCCGGTTGACCTGGTAGCGGGCGGCGAGGCTGCGTTCGGACGGCAGTCTGCCGCCGGGGGTGTGTGCGGCGCGGTCGAGATCGCGGCGCAGCGCTGCGGCGATCCGCTGATACTTGGGCATGGCGGCCTGGCCGCCGCCCCGCGAAGGGGAGGGCATGGCTTCTCCTCTGACGGGTGGTCAAGGACTGCGCGGTCTGCCCGACCAACCTAGCATTGGTCTATACCTTTCAGTGAGGCAGATCGCGGCACGGGCCCCGGCTTGGCCGATTTCCCACCCGCGCCCGCGCGCCCCCTCGAGACGGCCGACAGAACGTGGAGCGGCCCTGTCATGACCGATCGCGCGCGACCGCCGACGGAGCGGATCCCCGGAGAACTGGCGGAAGTTGCACGCAAGAACCCGAGGACACCGGGGCTCGCGCCGGAACGCCTTGACACGCCAAGTGGTTAGCCGCCATATTACTTTCATGACGAGGGACGGCATCGACGACGAGGCACCCACACCGGAGCAGGCCAGACGACAGGTCGAGCATTACGGCCTGGATGTCGATCCCCAGGCGGTGCTGGTCGCGGTGCGGCTGATCTCGGCGGGCGCGCGGGTCGGCCGGGCGGCCGAGGCGCACTTCGCCAGGTTCGGCCTGTCGACGGGGCGCTACCGCCTGCTCGCCGACCTCGAGGACCACGGCGGGGAGAAGTCCCCCTCGCACCTCGCGGTCGACCTCGGCGTCTCCAGGGCCACGGTCACCGGCCTGCTGGACGGCCTCGAACGCGAGGGCCTGATCGCCCGCCGCCCGTCCACGGAGGACGGCCGGGGCACGGTGGCCGTCCTCACCGCGCGCGGATCGCAACGCCTGCGCGACATGGCGCCCGAGCATTTCGGGCGGCTCGAAGCGATGGTGGGCGGGCTTTCCGTCGAGGAGCGCGCGGTGTTCCTGGACCTGCTCGCCCGCGTGGTGCGCGGCAGCACGGCCCTGACCACGGACTGACCCGACCCGACCCACAGCCATTTCGGCCCCGCCCCACAGCAGGGCCGCTTTTCGCGGAGTAATAGTTAGCCCCCTAATTATCTCGCCTCCCGCATCCGACCGAGAAAGAGACCGGCATGCCCGCAACGAAGCACAGAACCGGCCGCCGCGACCGAACGGTCCCCCGGCCGCCCGGACCGTTCCGCCTCTGGCGTGAGGTGCTGACCGCCTACGCCGCCCCCGCACTGATGGCCGGCACGGCCGGGATCGTCACCGGGCAGCGGGACCTGGCCGTGGCCGCCTGCACCTCCATCGCCGGCACCTCCGCCGTGGTGGCGTTCCTGGTCGGCTGCTGGCTGCGGCGCGGCGGACGGCCCCGACGGTGGACCCTCACCACGCCGCGCGGCGTCCTGACCGCCGTACTCGTCCTCAGCACGGTCGGCACGGCCGCCCTGCTGGGATGGTTCGCCGCCCAGTGGCTGCCCGCCCACACCCCGATACCGGCCGCCCCGTGGCTGGAGCGCCTGCGCGTGGACCTGCCCGTCTCGGCGGCCCTCGCCACCACCATCGTCACCCTGCGCTGGCGCGGCACCACCACGGTGTCGCCGGCACGTCACCAAGAAATGAGCACACGATGATCGTTGTCATGGGAGCGACCGGAGCGACCGGGAACGCCCTGCTCCACAGCCTCCGCACGCTCGGCGTACCCGTCCGCGCGCTGACCCGCACCCCGCACACCCCGATACCCGGCGCCACCGGTACGCACCGACCGCCCGTCGAGGTCCGGTACGCCGACGCCACCGACCCCCACTCCCTGCGCGCCGCCTTCGAGGGCGCCGACCAGCTCTTCCTCGCCATGGCCAACGGCCCCGCACAGGTCGAACTCGAAACCCGTGTCATCGACATCGCCACCCACGCCGGCGTCGGACACATCGTCAAGATCTCCGCACCCGCCGCCGAACCCGACTCCCCCGTCGCCGTCTCCCGCGGACACCACGCCGTCGAGGAACACCTGCGGGCCACAGGCCTCCCCCACACCGTCCTACGCCCCTACGCGTTCACGCAGAACCTGCTGCGCCTGGCCCCCGCCGTCGCCCAGGGCCTCATCCTCGGCACGACGGGTGACGCGCCCTGCAACTACGTCGACTGCCGCGACATCGGCGACGTCGCCGCCGCCGCCCTCACCAGGCCGGATATCGCCGGCCGCACCTACACGCTGACCGGGCCCGAAGCCGTCTCCTACCCCGACCTCGCCGTACGGCTGTCCGCCCTGACCGGCCGTCCGATCCGCTACGTCGACCTCACACCGGCCGAACTGCGGGACAACCTCATCCGCGAGGCCCACATGCCCGCCTGGCTCGCCGACCACGTGACGGAGATCCAGCAACTCGCCGTCACCCGACCCGAGATCCCCACCACCACGGTCTTCGACGTCCTGGGCCGCCCGCCCCGCACCCTGGACGCCTTCCTCCAGGAGCACCGGGCCCACTTCCGCCGGTAGGGCGCGTGGCGGGGGCGGAACGCGGCGGGATCGAGCCCGGGCCCCCCGGCCGGAGGGTCGGTTCGGGTCGGGTCAGCGCAGGTCAGGTCAGGTCAGCGCAGGCCGGCGAAGAGATCGTTCTCGGGTACGGCCGCGCCGGTGGGGTCCTGGACCTTGACGAAAGTCTCCATGCCCATCAGCTCGCCGAACCTCTCCTTGCCCATCCTGAGGAAGAAGATGTTCTCGCCCTGACTGGCGTGGGCGGCCAGCGCGTCGAACTTCTGGCCGCTGAACGCGGTGGTGTCCACCCACGTGGAGATCTCATCGTCGGGGAGGCCGATGTCGGCCAGCGCGGCGGCCTCGGCAGGATCCGGCTCCGGCATGTCCTCACCGAACTCGCGCATGATCTTGCCGAACCGCTCCATCGCCGAGCGCGGCATCGTCGTCCAGTACACCTTCGGTGTCAGCTCGGTCATCTCCAGCGCCGCCATCGTGATGCGGTGGGCCTGGATGTGATCGGGGTGGCCGTAGAAGCCGTTCTCGTCATAGGTGACGACCACATCGGGCCGGTAGTGCCGCATGAGGGCCGCGAGTCGGGCAGCGCCTTCCTCCACGGGGGTCTTCCAGAAGGATCCGGGAGCGTCGTTGCTCGGCCAGCCCATCATTCCGGAGTCGGCATAGTCCAGCAGCTCCAGGTCACCGATGCTCAGGACCTCACAGCTCGCCTCGAGTTCCTGTCGGCGCATCAGGGCGACGGCCGCCGGGTCGTGCCCGGGATCACCCGGCTTGACACCCCCCGGCCCGTCACCACAACCGCCGTCGGTACACGTCACGAGAACCGTGCGGATGCCCTCTGCCGCGTACCGCGCAAGGACTCCTCCGGTTCCGGTGGCCTCGTCGTCGGGGTGGGCATGCACTGCCATGAGCGTCAGGGGCCGGTCGGTCATGAAGAAGTCCTCCTGCGAAGAGATATGTCGGTCCGAGTGCGCGGAGGGCGTTCCGCGATCCCGGGAGGCCGGATCGTGCCGGGGCGGACGACATCGTTCCCGCCCCGCGGTGCCGGACCCCCGGTCGATGCAACGATGCCGGCCGGACCCGCTGTTCCCGGCGCGGCTGCTCGGTTCACCTGGGCATCGGCCGCCTCGGCCCCGTACCCGTACCCGGCCCCTCCCCACGACGGACGGCCTTCGGGGAGGTGGGACGGCTGCGGATAGCGTGCGGGCATGGCAATGACGACAAAGCAGCGGGTCCTGTACCGGCAGGGCAGCGGATTCTGGCGGATGACGGCGAAGTGGGCCCTGGTCTTCGGGGCCTTGTGCCTCCTGGACGGCGCGCTCCTGCGATCGTGGAGCAACGCTGTGATCTGGCCGGTGATCGGAATCGTGCTGTGGGGCCCGTTCGGGATCGGCATCAGCTGGAATACGAGGAAGGACCAGAAGGTCGCGCTCACCACCCATGAACTACGTGTGCGGCGCAAGCGGCTGTCCATGGAGAACGTGAACCTGCTGCACGTGGCACGGCTGTGGCTGGAGGGGCGGTCGACCGCGGACGACCAGCCGGTGCCCACGTGGCGACGGTCCGACCGGGTGGTGTGGGTGCCGCTTCGGGACGGGCGGGCGTACGGCGTGGAGTTCCGCGACCCGGCCGCGTTCGCCAAGGTCTTCGGCGACTTCGCGGTGGCGGCGTGCGGCGGGCCGGAGGTCGTCCGCGCGAGGGCCTCGGCGGAAACCTACCCGGATCCGCGCCCGATGCGGGTACGCTCCGCCGACCAGGGCGGATGCTGGCCGGACGTCCTGGACGTCTTCAACTGAGAACCGAGAACGGACCATACGGGGCAGGGGTCCGTCAGCGGGCGCCGAGACCCGCACTGGGCCGTTCCGCGCCGAGCCGGTCGATCTCGGGTTGTGGGAGGATGCCTGCATGACTTACCTCCGAAGGGGCCGTGCCGCGTAAGAGACCGGCTTCGCTCCGACCTCGGGTACGCGGTGGGAGCAGACCCTGGGTTCGGTATCGCGATGTCCCAGGCCTGTCTGGGGCCGCGAATGCCGCCGTCCGCGTGCTCGAACGGGAGCGATTGTCCCCGGGTGTCGTGTCGGTGGCGCTGAGCGTATGGTCCGTGCGGGTGCACGGCACCGAGCGCCGGTGGAGGCAGTGGGAGGCCGAGTTCACCTGCCCCTGCTGCGGCGAGGGCTGGGCTCGCGACCGGCTGCAGGAAGCGCTGCTCCTCCTGCCGCCGAAGGCCGCCACCGAACTCCGGGTGCGGGTCGAGGGTTTGGACCTGGTTCTGCTCAGGCGAACGCACCATGAGCCACTGGCGGATCCGGATTCGGCGTGGTGGCATCGTCGATGCTGACCGGGTCCACGCCGAGGAGTCCGACGAGTCGTGCACGTGCCCGTGCCTCAGGTCTTGGGTTCGGCGGGCCCGGCGGGATCCGGATGAGCCACCCCCTGGCCGCGCAGCGGGTTCGGCAGCGGGAGGTAGCGGGCGTCCGCTCCGTCCGCCCGCGTCCAGCGCAGCAGCAGGTTGGTCTTGCCCGGCAGGGTCGCGGCGGCGAGCAGCTCCGCGATCTCGGGGAGCTCGCGGGTGGTCCCGTAGCGCAGGAACTCCTCCCGCGCGGCCGGCCACAGGAGCGGCGCGATGTCCGGATGCCGTTCGGCCAGCGCTCCCGCGATCTCCATCAGGTTGTTGACGACCAGGCAGTAGACCAGGCGCTGCCAGGCATCCGCCCGCGGCAGGTCCGCCGGCAGCTTGACCCCTTCCGCGTCCCGGAAGAGTGCCTGCACCGGCAGGCCGTCCGCGTCGACGGCGACCAGGGTGTTCTGGAGGTGGGCCTCCAACACGATGCCGTGCCGGGCGAACAGCTCCAGCACCGGCGGTACGACCTGGCACAGGTACGCCCGCCACCAGCGGAGCGGGTCGGTGGTCCCGGTGGGCGGGCTCCCGGGGTAGCCCTCGGCGAGCGCGGCGGCCAGCAGTGGGGTGGCCCCGGGCACGGTGTGGGCGCGCAGGCCGTCGCGGACCAGGACGGCGAGCTCCTCGAAGGCGAAGGCGGCGGTGCGGTAGCCACGGTCGGGGAGCCAGGCCGCGGCCGACCCGGTCCGGCGCAGCGCGGCGAATCCGGCCTCGACGGCCGCGTCGGTACGGCGCAGCTTCAGCAGGTCGTGGCGCCACAGTCGGCGCACGTCGTTGGTGATCCGCACGTCCAGGCTGAACTTCACGAAGACGTCGGCCGCCGCGTCCGGTACGTACAGGGTCCGGATCGAGGCGGTCGGCCAGGCCGGCCGCCGGCTCGCGCCGAGCCGCAGCAGTCGCCCGTCGGCGAAGGCCTCGCGCACGGCGGGCCGGTCGCCGACCAGGTCGAGCTGCCAGGGGTGGGCGGGCAGCAGCCGGTACCCGGCGGGAGCGCGCGGCCCGTCGAGGGCGTCGGCGAGGGCGTCGATCGCGGCCGAGGCGGCCGGGCCGCCCTCCTGCGCGATCTGGTCCTCGCGCAGCCCCAGGAAGACCAGCGGGAACCGGGCGTGGGCCTCGGGCGCGTACGGCAACCAGCTCCCGGCCGGTGCTCCGCCGCGGGCCTTGGGGGCGGGGTGGTGCGGGTGGCCCATCACCAGGGACTGTTCGGAGAGCAGGTACGGGTCGGCCGGGGGGTCGGTGGCGGCCCGGGCGGCCAGCAGCGCGGCGATCGCGTCGCGGCTGTCGGTGATCTCGACGGGGAGCTCGTCGTTGGGGACACCGGTGAACCGGCCCAGTTCGTCGGAGACGAGTTTGGCCAGTTCGGTGTGGCTGAGTGGATGCCAGCCGTCCGCCGCACGCAGTTCGGGGTGTTCGGGCAGGCGTCCGCCGCGCACCCGGAGCAGCCGTCCGCTGCCGCGCAGCCGGTGGACGCGCAGGTCGGTCCCCGAGCCCGCCCCGTCTCCCCCGGCGGGTTCGGCCGCTTCCCTGAGCAGGCAGTTCAGGAGCGGGGCGGCGGCGTACGCGTCGGCGGCGGCGTTGAGGTCCACTGATTCCATTCGGTCCATCCGGTGCGCCGGGGGTTCGCGGTGCGCAACCACCGGTCGTGATCTTCGGTATCCGCAATCATTACTTGATCATCCCGTAAAGCGATATTCCGATGCCGGAGCCTCAGCATGCACCTTTCCCCCTCCCCGGCCGAAGAGGCCGTGGCCGCCGAACTGGCCGACGTACGCCCGTCGCTCGGCTCCTCGTACGCCGCCGCGCTCGACGGTGCCCGGGCGGCCGTGCTGACCCGGCTGTGGCGGGCCCTGGCCTTCGAACCGCTGCCCTGGGTCGTGGGCCGCGAGCAGGCGCCCGACGGCCTGGCGCTGCTGCTGGCCGGGGGCGCCCGGCTGGAGGGCCCGCTGCCGGATCCGTACGCGACCGAGCCCTACGTGAGCGAGCTGCTGCTCGACGGCAGGCCCCACCGGCAGGCCGCGCGGTTGGTGACGGCCCTCGGGGTGCCGCACGGGGAGCAGTTCGCCGCCGAGCTGGACGCCTGCACCGCCTCCCTCGCGCTGTCGCGGGCAGGTCGGCCCACCGGGGAGGACCCGGCCCCGCGGACCACCTGGGAGTGGGAGCAGCGGGTGGTCGACGGACACCCCTACCACCCGAACTGCCGGTCCCGGCCCGGTTTCTCGGTGGCCGAGCAGCTGGCGTACGCGCCCGAGCACCGCCCGGTGGTGGAGCTCGGGCTGGTCGCCGTACGGGCCGAGGAATGCCTGGTCACCGGCGACTGGCCACAGGAGCTGCGGGACGCGGGACGCGTCCTGGTCCCGGTGCACCCGTGGCAGGCGGCGCACGTCCTGAAGCACGAGCGGGTGCGGCCGGGCGCCGCCGGTTTCGCGGCGCATCCGCTGATGGCCCTGCGCACCCTGGCTCCCGCCGACGGCGGGGCGCACGTGAAGACCGCGCTGAGCGCCCGACTGACCTCGTCCGTGCGGGACATCTCCGTCTACTCCATCGAGACGGCGGCGGCCGTCTCCGCCTTCGCCCAGGGCCTGTCCGAACGGCTCGACGGCCGGCTGCACATCACCCGGACCCTGGGCGCCACGACCGCGCACAGCCCGGACCTGGCGGCCGTCCTGCGTGAGCCGCCCGAGGTGTACGCGGACGCCGCCGCCGGTGAGCGGGTGCTTCCGGTGGCGGCCCTGGCGTCCTTCGGCCCGGCGCGCTCGACGGCCTGGCGGGCCGAGTTCGCCCGGCTCGCCCTCTCGGTGTGCCTGCGGGTGCTGGAGCTCGGGGTCGCGCTGGAGGCGCACGGCCAGAACCTCCTCGTCGTGCTCTCGGCCGACGGCGCCCCGCTGCGGCTGGTCTACCGCGACCTCGCCGACATCCGGATCAGCCCGGCCCGGCTGGCCCGGCACGGGCTGCCGGTGCCGCCGCTGTCAGGCAGGCTGGTCACCGACGACGTGAGCGTGCTGCGGCGCAAGCTGTTCGGGTCCCTGCTGACGGGAGCGCTCGGGGCCACGGCCGGCTCGGCCGGAGCCTTCGCCGAGGCCCTCGCGGAGGTGTCCGCGCTGCCGGCCACCTCGGACACCGGGGCGCTGCTGACCGGGCCGCTGCCGACCAAGGCGCTCACCTTGATGCGGCTGAGCCCCGGGGTTCCGGGCGATCAGTGGGCGGAACTGCCCAATCCGCTGGTCGGGGGGTGAGCGGGAGCACTCGGTCGATCTCCCCTCGAAGGGGCTCCGGAGGCTACTGTTCACGGGCATGACAGAGACCTCGTACCTCAGCTCCGTACGGGCGTCCTACGACGCCGTCGCCGTCGACTACGCACGGCTGTTCAGCACGGAACTGGACGGAAAGCCGCTGGATCGGGCCATGTTGGCGGCCTTCGCCGAATACGTGCGCGAGGACTCGGGCGGCGGGGGCCGGGCGGTGGCCGACCTGGGCTGCGGACCGGGCCGGGTGACGGCGCACCTGAACGAGCTCGGCGTACGGGCCTTCGGTGTCGACCTGTCCCCGGCGATGGTGGCGGTGGCCCGCCGGACGTATCCGGGGCTGCGGTTCGAGGTGGGGTCGATGGCGGCCCTGGACGTGGCCGACGGGGTCCTCGGCGGGGTGCTGGCCTGGTACTCCACCGTGCACACCCCGCCCTCGGAGCTGCCTGCGCTGTTCGCGGAGTTCGCCCGGGTGTTGGCGCCGGGCGGCCACCTGCTGGTCGCCTTCATGGCGGGCGACGAGCTGTTCCGGCTGGACCACGCGTACGGGCATGCGGTCGACCTCGACGTGTACCGGACACCGCCGGAGCTGATCGCCGGCCTGCTGGCGGGGGCCGGACTGACGGAGGCGGCCCGGCTCGTGCGCAAGCCCGGCCCCGACGAGAGGTCCCCCCACGGCTTCCTGTTGGCACGCAAGAGCTAGTGCTGTGACCGGAAAGGTCCACCGGGTCACGGCGCCCGGTACGGCACCTCGCCGCGTTGTCGGACCACGGAAGTACGTCCGGTACGGCCCGCGGCCCTCCGCCTTGCGATGCACCGCACCGGACACCGCGACCCGGCAAACCCTTCCGGCCACAGCACCAGGCCGTCTCTTTCGGATCTTGTCGGGGCTCGGCAACCCGCCGCGGGGGCGGCGGGCCGGGCCCCCGGTTCACCGGCGATCGCGGTACGGATGCGCGGTACGGCGATAGGACAAGCCGAACCGTTTCGGCTGTGCGCCGTTCAGGGGGCACCCCGGTGCGTGTGGGACCCGCCTGCACGGCTATCGGCCCGGGCGGTGGCAGGAAGGAGGTATGAGCCTCAATCGCCGCCAGGTCCTGGGCAGCGCGGCCGCGGCCGTCCTCGCCACCGTCGGGGCGGCGGCCCGGACCCCGGACTACGGTGCGCTGGCGCGCGGGATCGACGGGCGCGTGGTGCTCCCCGGGGAGCCGGACTACCCGGAGGCCCGCCGGCTGTTCCAGCCTCGGTACGACACCGTCGCCCCGGCCGCGGTGGCCTATCCCGCGCACGCCGGGGACGTGGCCGTCTGCCTGGACTTCGCCCGCCGCACCGGCGCGCCCGTGGTCCCGCGCGGCGGCGGGCACAGCTACGCCGGCTGGTCCACGCGATCCGCCGGGCTGGTCGTCGACACCGGAGCCATGGCCGCGGTGTCGGTCGAGGGCGACGGCGACAGCGGCGGCGGCGTACGGGTCGGCGCCGGCGCCCGGCTCGGGGACGTGCACGCGGCCCTCGCCGGGCGCGGCCGGTCCGTCCCGACCGGGCTGTGCCCCTCCGTCGGCATCGCCGGACTCACCCTCGGCGGCGGCCTGGGCCTGTCCTCGCGGGCCTACGGGACCACCGCCGACCGGCTCACCGGGGCCCGGGTGGTCACCCCCGACGGGATCGTCCGCGAAGTCTCCGCCGAGCGCGATCCGGAGCTGTTCTGGGCGCTGCGCGGCGGGGGCGGCGGCAATTTCGGCGTGGTCACCGAATTCCGCTTCCGCACGCATCCGGTCGGCGCGTGCGCCTTCGCCGAACTGCACTGGCCCGGCGGTGACTCCGCGGCCGTGCTACGCGGCTGGCAGCGCTGGCTGGCCGGGCTGCCGGACCCCTTCTGGAGCCAGGTGGAGTTCACCGTCGAGGTGGGTGCCGGAGCCGCGGCGGCACCGGCGGTGCGGGTGGTGTGCCTCGACGGGCGCCCGGAGCTGGAACGGCAGTTGACCCGGCTGTCCGACCTGGTCGGCGGGGCGCCGCGGGACAGCTGGATCACCGTACGCAGCCACGAGGACACCGTCCGGGCCATGTCCGGCTGCCCCGAGCTGAGCTCCGCGCAGTGCCGGCTGCCGGGCGCCCTGCCCGGCCGGGATCCGCAGGGACGGCTCGGCCGGGACTCGTACGCCGCCCGGTCCGACTTCTGGGCGGGCGGCGGGTTGCCCGACGCGGCGATCGCCGCGGTCCTGAACGCCGTACGGCGGTACGGCACGGGCGTTCCCCCGGGCGGCCTGGGCGTGGTGCAGTTCGACGGGGTCTGCGGGGGCGCGGTGAACCGGGTCCCGGCCGGCTCCACCGCCTTCGTGCACCGCGACAGCCTCTTCCTCGCCCAGTACCTGGCCTACTGGCCCGAGTCCGCACCGGCCGCCGAGGTGGCCCGGCACCAGGGCTGGCTCGACGGGCTCTGGCAGGACCTGCGCCCCTGGGTGGGCGGCCGCGCCTACCAGAACTACATCGACCCGAAGCTCACCGGCTGGCGCGAGGCCTACTACGGCCCGAACCTCGCGCGCCTGCAGGAGGTCCGGCGTGTCCACGACCCGGACCGGCTCTTCCGATTCCCCCAGGCCGTTTAGGGAGTGTCCGGCATGCGACGTACGTTGACGATGGCCGCGGTGGTGGCCGCCCTGCTGGTGCCGGCAGGGCCGCTGCCCGTGGCCGGGGCCGTGGGCGGCACCGCCCCGGTGGCCGTCGGCCGTTGGTCGGCGCGTGAGGCGCAGTCCTTCTGGACCGCGGAACGGATGGCCTCCGCAGCCCCGTTGCCCCCCGCGCCGCCCGACCGCGTCGATCCCGCGCCGCCCGAACTGCCCGAACCGCCGGAGCCGGCCGAACCCGCGGAACCCGTCGAGCCCGTCGAGCCCGTCCAGCCCACCGAACCCGTCGAGCCGGCCGCGGAGATCCCGGTCGCCACGCCGCCCCCCGCGGCGACCGGGCTGCCGCTGCCGTCCGTGCCCCCGACCGCCACACCCGCGCCCACGCCCGCGACCGCCCCCACGCCGGCCACCACCGCCGCTCCCACGCCGGCCGCCACCGCCGCTCCCACGCCCACCCGCGCGCCGGCGCCCCCGACCCCGGCTCCGCTTCCGGCACCGGCGCGCGCGGCCGTTCCCCCGCTGCCCGCCCTCACCCCCGGCATCGGGCAGAACTTCGACGGCATCCCGGTCGCCGGCCGAATGTTCCTCGTCAAGGGCGGCGGGGCCTACTTCTGCACCGCGAGCGTGGTCTCCTCCCCCGGCCGCAACCTGGTGCTCAGCGCGGGGCACTGCCTGCTCGGCTCCGACACCCAGCAGGTGGCCTTCGTACCGCAGTACACGCGGGCGAAGCCGCAGCCGTACGGCATGTTCCCGGTCCTGCGGGACGCGGGCGGGCACTCGAAGATCTGGATCGACCCGCGCTACCGCTCCCAGGGCGTCGACCGCGCGGCCGCCCTCGACGTGGCCTTCGCCCAGGTCGGTCCGAACACCCGCGGCTTCCCGGTGGAGGCCGTGGTCGGCGGGAACCGGCTGGTGACCGGCGCCGGTTACGCGCAGGCGCGGGTCACGTTGATCGGTCACCCGGCCTCCGCCGCCCGGCCCCGCGTGTGCGTCAACCGGACGACGAAGTTCACCAGCGCCGACGCGCGGATCCCGGGGTCGTTCCTGCGCATCAACTGCACCGGCTATCCCGGCGGGACCAGCGGTGGCCCGTTCCTGACCCGCTACGACGCGCGTACCGGGACCGGTGACGTGGTGGGGGTCATCGGCGGCTGGAAGACCGGCGGGGACAAGGCCGACACCTCGTACAGCTCCTACTTCGGCGCGGACATCAGGAAGTTGTACGAGAAGGCGGTTGCCGGGGCGAAGGCGGGGCGGTGAGCACCCGCACCCACCGGGTGCGGCGCGGGTTGCCGACCGTACGCGGCGTCGCCGGGAGCCCGTCGCCGTTCAGCCCGTCGGCGGGTGCGAGGCCGAGCCGGCGGCGCAGGTCGGCGAGGGCCGCGTGGACGGGCGCGAGGACCACCTCGGCGCCCGGGTCGACGGAGGCGAGGGCGTGGGCGGTGGTCTCGATCGCCTCGGCGGCGTCCTCGGCGGCGGTCCGGCTCCACCCGCCGGGCGCGCCGGTTCCGCGGGGGGCGATGGTGTCGTAGAGGTGGCAGGCGGCATCGGCCACGGCGTCGGCCCGTTCACCGACGCCCGGCGCCGCGATGGTCGGCAGTTCCATGCCGGGACAACGAGCCGATGCCGCCCGGGGTGCGTACGGGCGGGAGACGGCCTACGGGGCGGACGCGGCCCGGTGGATCCGCCGGGCGACGGCGTGCGAGACCGCGGTGGCCGCGCCGGCGAGGGCCAGGCCCGAGACGATGTCGCGCGCCCGCGTGGGCCGCAGGACGCCGGCACGGCGGAGCCGGCCGCGCGCCCACAGGGTGAAGGGGACGACGAGCAGCGGTGAGGTGACCACGCCGGGGGTGTAGCCGCGGGTGGCGACGGCCTGCGCGACGTGGACGAGGCCGTGCAGGCCGAAGCCGTTCAGCGAGGCCTGGTAGAAGGCGGAGCGCCCGCCGGTGCGGTACCCGTCGGCGGAGGCGGCCGCGACGACGAGTCCCATCACGGCGACCGCGGTGGCGAACTCGCGGCCGTCCACCGCTTCCAGGCTCCGCCAGACCCGGTCGGGTACGCCGGGGTGGCGTTCGCGCAGGGCGGGGACCCGGGTCCGGGACCAGCGCGCCATGGTGGCCACTTCTTCGAGGTCGTGCACGGTCCAGGCGGCGAGCAGTCCTAAGCTGACGGCGCTCGGCGATATCGAGGGGCCGGAATCATCGGCGTTGGCGTTGGTGTTGGCGTTCATACGACCACAGTCTGCAGCCACAGGGGCAGCAGCAGGAGCGACACCAGCGAACTCTTGATCACGATCGACGCGGAGAGGTCGACGCCGACGTCGTAGCGCTGGGCGAAGATGAACAGGTTCTGCGGGGTCGGCATCGCCGCGATCAGGACGAGGTACGCCAGCCACTCGCCCCGCACGCCGACGAGCAGCCCGCACACCGCCCAGGTCAGCAGCGGGAACGCCAGGCACTTGAAGCCTATGAGGGCGAATTCCTCGCGCGTGGTGCCCCGGAGGTCGAGGCCGAGGCCGCCCAGGTGGAGGCCGAGGGCGAACAGGGCCACCGGGGAGGCGCTGTCCCCGACGAACGCGGCGCCGTCCAGGACGACCGCCGGGATCCGTACCGAGAGCAGGTTGAGCAGGATCCCCGCGTTGCAGGCGAGGACCAGCGGGGTCGCGAGCGAGGCGCCGACGGCGCGGGAGAGGCGGCGGCCCGGGCCGCCGGCCTCCGCGCCCGCGCGGCCCAGCTCCATGAGGGCGATGACGACCAGGGACAGCACGCAGACCTGGAACAGCAGGATCGGGAAGATCGGCGCCGCGGTCCCGAACACGGTGATGAAGACGGGGACGGCGAAGTAGGCGGTGTTCACCTGGACTCCCGCCATCACGCGCAGCGCCACGTCGCGGGGCTCGCGCAGACCGTGGGCGACCGCCACGGCGGCCACCGCCACCACGGCGAGGGCGGCGGCCCCGGCGTAGCCGCCGATCGCCCGCCAGTTGAACAGGGCTCCGAGGTCGCTGGCGTAGATGTTGCCGAAGAGGTAGCAGGGGACGGCGAAGAGGAAGGCGTAGTCGGAGAAGACCTTGGAGGCCTCGGCCGGCACGATCTTCCGCCGGGCGAGCAGCACCCCGCCGCCGAACGCCAGCAGCACCGGCACCAGTTTCTCCAACGCCGCCGCGCCACCCATGCCCGCGTCCCCCATGATCGACAGGCCAGCAGCCTAGCCCCACCCGCCTCCCGGCCCACCGGCGCATAGGCTGGACCGATCATGAGCGACGAACCCCGCACCCGGCTGCGCGGCCGGACCCGCGCACGTATCCGTACCTCCTCGGCGGCCGGTGCCCGGGTGCCCGGCGCGCTGGCACGGCTCGCCCTGGTGCTGCGCACGCCCGCCGGGGCGGCGCAACCCCTGTTCGCGCAAGCACCGAAGCGGTGGCAGCGGGCGACGCCGTTCCTCGTCGTCGGCATCTTCGTCGTCACCCTGCTGCCGGTGACGATCGCGGTGCTGTCCAACGACTACGGGGTCGGCGGCGGCTGGGCGGGCGCGCTGGGAGTGGCGCAGACCGTACCGCTGCTCCTCGCGCTGACCCGGCCGCTCCACGCCTGGATCGTCGTCCTGGCCGCCGACACCGTCGCCGCGGTGCTGCTGATCGGTGCCGACAAGGTGGCCGGGCATTCCTGGCCGTGGCCGCCGATGACCATCGTGGGCTATCTGGTGCTGATGGCCTGCCTGGGGCTGCGCGAGCCCGTCCGGACCCTGGTCGGGGTGTGGCTGGTGACCGGTGTCGTCGGTACGGTACTGGGCTTCTCCCAGCCCGCGGGCGTGATGAACACCAACGCCCTGCTCTTCGTGCTCGCCGGGGTCATGCTCGTCCTGACGGGCGCGCTGCGGGGACTCGGCGACGCGCAGCAGCGGGTCGCCGAACAGGAGAGCATCAGCGAGGCGGAGCGGTCCCGGCGCACCTTGCTGGAGGAACGGGCCCGGATCGCACGCGAGTTGCACGACGTGGTGGCCCACCACATGTCGGTGATCACCGTGCAGGCCGATTCGGCGCCGTACCGGGTGCCGGGCATGTCCGAGCCCGTACGGGAGGAGTTCGCGGCGATCGCGGCGAGCGCGCGGGAGTCGCTGGGCGAGATGCGGCGGCTGCTCACCGTGCTGCGCGGCGACGGCGCGAACGGGGCGGGCCCGTCGAACGGCGCCGACGGCGAGCGCGCCCCGCAGCCGGGGATCGACCGGCTCCAGCAGCTGGTGGAGGCGACCGTACGGGCCGGGCAGCCGGTGGAGCTGTCGCTGGCGGCCGGGGCGGCCGGGGCGGCGCCACCGGCGGTGGACCTGTCGGCGTACCGGATCGTGCAGGAGGCGCTGGCCAATGTGGTGCGGCACGCGCCCGGCGCCCCCACCCGGGTCTCGGTGACGGTGGACGAGGACGAGGTCCTCGTGCTGGTGGTCAACGGTCCGGCCCGGGACGCCGTGGTGGAGCTGGAGAGTTCGGGCACGGGGCACGGTCTGGTGGGGATGCGCGAGCGCGTACGGTTGACCGGCGGGACGCTCGACACGGGGCCGCTGCCCGACGGTGGCTTCCGGGTCGCCGCCCGGCTGCCCTTGCACGATCCGACCGAGGACCCCAGTTGACCATTCGCGTGATCATCGTCGACGACCAGGCCATGGTGCGGGCCGGGTTCGCCGCGCTGCTGTCGGCGCAGGCCGACATCGATGTGGTGGGCGAGGCCCCCGACGGGCGGCAGGGGGTGCGGGTGTCGCGCTCCACGCACCCCGATGTGGTGCTGATGGACGTGCGGATGCCGGAGATGGACGGGCTCACGGCCGCCCGGGAGATCCTCGATCCGCCACCCGGGGTGGTGCACCGGCCGAAGGTGCTGATGCTGACCACCTTCGACATCGACGACTACGTGTACGAGGCGCTGCGCGCGGGCGCCTCCGGGTTCCTCCTCAAGGACGCCCCGCCGGCCGATCTGATCGCGGCGGTCCGGGTCGTGGCCTCGGGCGAGGCCCTGCTGGCTCCCTCGGTGACCCGGCGGCTGATCGCGGACTTCGTCCAGCAGCGCCCGGCGCCGCGCAAGGACCCGGCGCTGCGGCTGAAGGGGCTCACCCCGCGCGAGACCGAGGTGCTGGAGCTCATCGCGCGCGGGCTGTCGAACCAGGAGATCGCGGGGCATCTGGTGCTGGCGGAGCAGACGGTGAAGACGCACATCGGGCGGGTGCTGGCCAAGCTCGACCTCCGGGATCGGGCGCAGGCTGTGATCTTCGCGTACGAGGCGGGGCTGGTACGACCGGGCGACTCCGGCTGATCCCGCCACCCGGCCGCTTCCCGGCGGCTTCCCTTCGGGCCCGGTGCGCCGCGGGACCGGGGCGAAGATGACGGCGATGGGATTCGCCCGGTCCTTCTACATCCTCAACAGCGACAGCTCGCTCCCCAGCGGGACGAACACCTGCGACCGTCTGCTCGTCTACTGACGGCTTCTCCTCCACCCCCTACCGGGGTATGACATACGACTTGGCTCCACGGTCCGACGTGACGGCCGATACCCCCTCCTTACCTTCCTCCTCGTCACGAGGAGAGGAGAAGGGACATGCGCCGCTTCGGAAGGACGCTGGTCACGGCCGCACTGGCGGTGACCCTCGTCGGGGGGACCGCCGGGTGGGCCTCGGGCGACAGCCAGGCGGCGGTCACCGGGCCGCCGCCGGGCACCGCCGCCTGGCGGGCCGATACGGCGTCCGGCCGGTCGCTGCCCGATCCGGCGACCACGGCGCCGCGCGAGGTCGCCGCCTTCTTCGCCGGGCTGGACGACACGGCACGCCGGAGGCTGCTGAGGTCCCACCCGCTGGTGGTGGGCAATCTGGAGGGGGCGCCACTCCCTCTGCGGTACGAGGCGAACCGGATCGCGGTGGCCGCCACGGGTGAGGCGCGGTACGCCTCCCTCGCCGCGCCGGACCGGCAGATCCTGGCCTTCGACCCCCGTGGCCGGGGCCAGGTGGTCGAGGTGTTCGGGGACCTGGAACACGCGGAGCACGTCTCGGTGATCGTGCCGGGCTCCGACAACGACGCCGCCAGGTACGACGCCCGGCGCAAGCCCGCCACCGGGCCGGCCGGCATGGCCCGGTCCCTGCGCGAAGCGACCGGGACGGGGTCCGGGTCCGGGTCCGGGTCCAGGTCCGGGTCCGGGTCCAGGTCCGGGTCCGGGTCCGTCTCCGGGTCCGGGTCCGTCTCCGGGTCTGGGTCCGGGTCCGGGTCCGGCGGGTCCACCGCCGTCGTCGCGTGGATCGGTTACACCACCCCGGTCGGTGTCGGGCTGGACGCGGCCGACGGTCGCCTCGCCCGGGCCGGGGCGGCCCGGCTGGCCCGTTTCACCGCGGGACTCGACGCGGTGGGCGCGCCGGACCCGGTGCTGTTCTGCCACAGCTACGGCTCGGTGGTGTGCGGGCTCGCGGCCCGGCACACCGACGCCGCCGACATCGTCGCCTTCGGCTCCCCCGGGATGCGCGCCGACACCGTGGCGGCGCTGCGCACCGGAGCCCGCGTCTGGGCGGCCCGGGGTCCCTCCGACTGGATAGCCGACGTCCCGAACGTCGAGTTCGCCGGGATCGGCCACGGCGTCGACCCCACCTCCGCGGCCTTCGGCGCCCGCCGGGTGCCCGCCGCCGATGTAGAGGGCCACACCGGCTACTTCGTGCCCGGCACCCAGTCCCTGGCGGCCTTCGCCACGATCGCGAAGGGAGAGGTCCGATGAGCGCCTGCGCCACCCTGGCCCCGCTGCGGAAGGTCGCCGCGCGGATCGACGGTCGGACTCCCGCCCACCGCGACCGGGCGATCGACGGGCTGCGCGCCTTGGCGCTGCTGGCCGTGCCCACCGGCCACTGGCTGCTCGGCGGCTTCACCCTCGACGCCGACGGCGGCCTGCACAACGCCAGTCCGCTGTCCGCCTTCGGCGGCCTGGCCCCGGCCAGTTGGGTGCTCCAGATGCTGGGCATCTTCTTCCTCGTCGGCGGATACGCCTCGGCGCTCTCCTTCGGGCGCCGCACCGGGTCGACGGGCGCCTGGCTGAAGGGCCGGGTCGTCCGGCTGGGCCGGCCGGTGCTCGGGGTGACCGTGGTGTGGGCCTTGGCGGCGCCCGTGCTGTACGCGGCCGGGGTGCCGGAGGCGTCGCTGCGGACCGGGGCGACGCTGGTGGTCCAACCCCTGTGGTTCGTCGGCGTGTACGTGGTGGTCACCGCGCTGACCCCGTACTGCGTGCGGGCGGCCCGGAGCCTCGGCGGCTGGGCGGCCGCCCCGCTGCTCGGTTCCGTCGCCGTGGTGGACTTCCTGCGCTACGGGCCGCTCGCCGACTCGGTGCCGTCGTGGCTCGCCCTGGTGAACATCCTGCCGGGCTGGCTGTTCGCGTACCAGCTGGGCGTCTCCTGGGCCGAGCGGCGGATCGGGCGGCGCGGGGCCTGGCTGCTGCTGGCGGGCGGGACCCTGCTCTTCGCCGCGCTGCTGACGGTCTTCCACTATCCGGCGTCGATGGTCGGCGTACCGGGTGCGGCACGCACCAACTCGCACCCGCCGTCGCTCCTGGTAACGGCCCTGGCCTCGGCGCAGTCGGGCGCGGCGATCCTGCTGCGCGACCGGCTGGCGAAGCTGCTGGCGCGGCCGGCCCTGTGGGCCCCGGTGGTCGTGGTCAACCTGTCCGCGATGACGATCCTGTGCTGGCACCAGACGGCGATGCTGGCGGCGGCCGTGCCCGGCTCGTTCGTGGGTGAGCTGGCCGGGCTGACGACGGCGCCGGACAGCATGGGTTGGATCGCGGCCCGGCTGGCCTGGATGCCGGTGTTCGCGACGCTGTTCGTCGCTCTCGCCCGCTACGCGCGGCGGTTCGAGGTTCCGCCGCGCGAGGGGCGGCGGGCGAGCACGCTGCGCCGGACCGTGGCCGGGCTGCTGGCGGCGGGGTTCGCGGTGTTCGCGCTCGGCCTCGCCTGAGCACGGCCGGGCCGGTCCCGGAAACGGCGAGAGCGCCGCTCCCTCGCGGGTGCGGCGCTCTCGTCGCGTACGGGCGCTTCGCGTCAGGCGATGGAGGCGGCGACGATCGCGGCCACCGCCAGGTTGCACGCGGCCGACACCCAGACCGCCGGGTGCGGCTCCGGGTCGACGACGATGGCGCCGAGCTTGCCCGGGGTCACCAGGTCGAGCACGAGGAAGGCCACCGCCATCAGGATCAGGCCGAGCACGCCGAAGGCCGCGGTGGACAGCAGGCCCTTGCCGAAGTCCGCGTACGTCGTCCAGATCGAGGTGAAGACGATGCCGCCGATGCCGAGGAGCGCGGAGCTGAGGAAGAGGGCCGCGTTGCGGTTGCGCTCCTCCCAGATCTGCTTGGGAAGCTTCCCGGGCGTCAGCACGTCCACGAGGACGATGCCGAGGATCAGCAGCACCAGGCCGAGAGCGCCGTAGGCGCTGGTGCGCCCGAGTCCGTTGATGATGTCGCTCATTGAGAAGCCTGTCTCCGCGTGGGTGGGAAAGTATGTGCCGTGGGGAGGCCGAATGTATCGCACGGCCTTGACGCGGACCATGGGGAGGTCAGCAGATGGTAAAGGTCAGGGCCGCGCGGCCGGCCGAGGCGGAGGACCTGACCGGGCTGGTGATGCGGTCCAAGGCGCACTGGGGGTACGACGCCGCCTTCCTCGCCGCGTGTGCGCCGGAACTGCGGATCCGGGCCGACGACGTGACGGCCCGCCGTGTCGTCGTGGCCGAGAACGGGCGGGGCGAGGTCGTCGGGGTCTCCTCGCTGGAGGGGACTCCCCCACGGGCGGAGCTCGGGCTGCTGTTCGTGGAGCCGTCGGCCGTCGGGCAGGGCGTGGGCCGGCTGCTGTACCGGGACGTGCTGCGCCGGGCCGTGGAGCTGGGGGTGCGCCGGCTGGTGATCGACTCCGATCCGCACGCGGCCGGGTTCTACCGGGCGATGGGGGCGGTGGCGGTGGCCGAGCCCGCCGCGCCCGCCGCGGAAGCCGGCGGTACGGCCCTGGTCCGGTTCGAGGCGACTCCGGTCCCGCTCGCCGACTGGGCGCGGGCCTGGACCGGTGGCGGGCGGGCCGTGCACCTGGGCAACGTCGGTGAGTTCAACGCGCAGTTCGCCGACGCCACCTTGGACCGGGAGCAGCGGCCCGCGCACCACTACGCGTGCCTCGCCGCCTTCTACAGTCCCTACCCGGCCGCGCTGGTGCTGCCGCGGCCGGTGCCGCGGGGCTGGACCGAGCTGGTCTGTCGCCAACTGGGCTGGACCGGGGTCGAGGTGTACGACGGCCTGTTGGACGCGGATCCCGGCCTCGCCGACGCGGTACGGGCCCGGCCGGCGCTGGCCGCGCTGCTCACCGGGGCCGGGCTGCCCCTCGTACCGTGGGGGCGCACCCGGGCGTTCGGGCGGCTGGCGGGCCGGCCGTGGCGGGCCGGGGAGTTGCGCTACGAGTCGAAGTCGGCGGCGCACGGGCTCTTCGGGCGGATCCTGGCGGACGGCGGGCATCCCGGGATCGTGCTCCCCCGGCAGTGGCGGGTCGACGGGAGGTGGGCGGCGGCCCGGATGCTGGCGGCCCGGACCAGGGCGGGCGAGAGCACCGTTCTGAAATCGGAGCACGGTGTCGGGGGTTCGGGCACCACGGTGCTCACCCCCGAGCGGGTCCGCGCCGCCGGCGGGGCACGGGCCGTGCTGCGCCGGTTGCCGCGCGGGCCGCTGCTGGTGGAGGAGTACGTCGGTGGTGCGGCGGCCGGGGATGACGAGGGCCCGCGGGATCTGACCTACGACGGCTTCGTCGACGAGGCCGGCCACGCCCACGAGGTGGGCGGGGCGGTGATGGAGGTGGCGGACGGCTGCTACCGGGGGGCCACCGTGGGCCCGGGGGTGGTGCCCGCGTGGGCGGAGAAGTCCCTCACCGCGTTCGGCACGGCGGTGGGCCGGGAGCTGGCGGATTCCGGTTACCGGGGCTGGTTCGACGTGGACTTCGTCGTGGACGGGGCGGGGCGGCTCGCGCCGACCGAGACGAACCTGCGGCTGACCGGGCCGTCCATCGCCTTCATGGTGGCGGCCCGGCTCGACGCGCTGCGGGGCGCGGGTCATCTCGTCCGGATCGCGGACCGGGTGGAGCTGGGCGCGCGGCTGCCGGAGGCGCAGCTGGACGAGTTGTGCGCGGCTCTGGCCCGGGGCTGCGCGGAGCTCGGGGCGGTGTTCGTCCCGGCGATCCCGACCGGGGCCTTCGAACCGGCGCCCTGGCTGGGTGTGCTGGTGGCCGCGCGCAGCGGGGAGGTGCTGGACGCGGCCGAGGCGTTGGTGCGGGCCGAGGCCTTGGCGGTCGGGGCGATGTTCGGCCCGTCGTAGTCGGGGCGCGGGCCGGCCGCGGGCGCTGTGCTCCGGTCAGCGGTCGGGCCGGTCGTCGAGGGGGTCGTGGAAGTCGAAGGGGTCGGCCGGTCTGCTGACGACGTAGGCCGCGACGACGGCGCCCGCGATCATCAGGGGGATGTTGAAGGCGTAGACGAGCGCGGCCTGGCGCGGCCAGTCCTGTTTGGCGGCCAGCCGGTAGAGGTTGTCCTGCGGCCACCAGGACAACAGCAGGTAGGACACGGCGAGATGGGCGGCCACGGTGAGGGAGGGGCCGCGGCGTTGGCGCAGCATCCGGGCGCGGCCGCCGAAGAGGAAGACCACCCCGACGCCGAAGGCGGCGCACTCGAACAGGTAGAGCAGGGAGAAGAGGAACGCCCAGGGCTGCGGTACTCCGGTGAGGTCGGTCGATCCGGGCCACAGGATGTTGGTCAGGATCAGGGCGACGAAGCCCAGTCCGACGCCCCCGCAGCCGGCCGCGCAGCCGGCGGGGGTCTCGCTCCGGCCGGCGGCGGCCCCGTACTTGCCGGACTTGCTTCCGCCCCGTGCCGCCGCGGCGGGCATGATGGGCAGCGGTAGGGCGTCGCGGTCCTCCTGGCCCGCCGTGGTGCGGGGCAGGGTGCGCAGCCGGATCACGGTGCGTGGGGAATCCTCCCGGAGCACCTTGCCCGCCAGGTGGTCCCGGAGCTCCTCGATGTCCGGCAGAAAGGCCCCGGCCGGCCAGGTCGGGCCGCCTGGGGGTGGGGCCACGTACGCGACGAGCCGCCGCGGGCCGCGCGGGCCGTCGACGCCCTTGACGATGACCGCGCCGATGCCCTCGTGACTGCGGATGGCGGATTCGACGGGGTACGGGTCGACCCAACGGCCGCCGGGCAGGGCGATCCGGTCCCGGATCCGGCCGCCGTACTCCAGCAGGCCGTCGTCACGGAGCAGGCCGAGGTCGCCGGTCGGTATCGCGTCACCGCCGTCCGGCGTACCGAGGAGGATCTCCCTGCCGCGTATCTCGGCCCGGAAGCCGGGGAAGGCGGTGCCGAGCAGGGAGATCTCTTCCAGGTCGTCCAACGGGTGCGGCAGTTGCGGGAGTTCGAACCAGGTGCCGATCCCGGCGCACTCCGCGGCGCCGTAGACGTTGAGCACGCGTGCGCCGGGGTGCAGCCGGGCCTGCAGGGTCGCCTGCTCGTCGAGGTAGAGCCGGTCGCCCGAGACGGCGAGCAGCCGCAGGGACCGGCAGGCGGGGTCGGCCGGCCGATGGGCGACCGGGGCGAGGGTGCCCGTTTCCGCGTCCTGGATCAGCAGTCGGGTGGCGCCGGCCGGGTCGGTGTGCAGCACGGTGACGCGTTCGGTCTCGACGGCCGCGCGGATGTCCTGGGGCTTCCAGGCGGAGCGCGGGGAGAGCACGAGGGCGCCGCCCGAGCACAGGGCCCGGGTCCAGCCCGCGGCGAAGGCGGTGACGTCCGTACCGAGGGTGAACAGGTGCCGGTCGCGCGGGGTCGGCCGGGCCACCTCGGCCCAGGCCTCGTGGGCGGCGAGGAGCAGCCCGTGGCCCACGGGGACCGCGCGTGGCTCGGCCGCTCCGGTGAACAGGACCACGGCGGTACGGCGGGGCGGCACGGCGGCCGCCCCGGGGAGCGGGTCCGCGGGCGGGCCTCCGGGCCGGTCCGCGGGCGGGCCTCCGGGTCGGTCTGCGGGCCGGTCCGCGGGCTGTTCCGTGCGCGGCCCGCCGATCGTCGGGGCCTCCGCGTCGAGCCGGATCACCCGGGGGCCGCCGCCGTCGTCGAGGGCGGCCTGCTGAGCGGCGTCGGTGAGCAGGAGGAGGGGCTCGGCCGCGGCGAGCTGCCGGCGCCCTGAGCGCGGGCTCGCCACGTCGACCACGGTGTAGGACCCGCCGGCCTTGAGGACGGCGAGGACGGCGACGACCAGTTCGGCCTGTCGGGCGGTACCGACGGCGACGAGTGCGCCGAGCGGGAGGCCGGAGTCGAGCAGACGGTGCGCCAGCCGGTCGGCGCGCGCGTCCAGTTCTCCGTAGGTGAGGCTGTCCGGGCCGGCGATGAGCGCGCGGGCCCCGGGGGTGTCGCGCGCCCATCGCTCGAAGCGGTGCAGGACGGTGTCGGTGGTTCGCTTGCCGAAGCGTACGGACTCGGATCCCTGCGTCATGGACCGATGATGCCACCGGGCACCGACAACGGACGGGGGTCGGCAAAATCGCTCGTACGGGCGGGAGTTGACGCCCGGTGCGGGCGATGCCGGATCGAATGCTTGACCTGAGGTCAGGTTGAGGTCCTAGCGTTCCGGCCATGGACATGGAAGTCACCGCCTGGACGTCGCTGCACAGCGCGATCAACGCCCAGCAGGACCGTCGCACGCTCTCCCGGGCGGGCCTGCGCCGCGTCGCCGCCTTCGCCCGCCCGCACCGCCGCGGGCTCACCCTCTTCCTGCTGCTGAGTGTGGTGACCGCGCTGCTCGCCGTGGCCACCCCGGTGCTCGCCAGCCGGGTCGTCACCGCCATCGTGGACGGCCGCGACAGCTCCGCGGTCACCCGACTGGCCCTGCTCATCGCGCTGATCGCGGTCGCGGAGGCCGGGCTCGGGCTGCTGACCCGACGGCTCTCCGCCACCCTCGGCGAGGGGCTGATCCTGGACCTGCGGACGGCGGTCTTCGACCACGTGCAGCGGATGCCGGTCGCCTTCTTCACCCGGACCCGCACGGGGGCCCTGGTCAGCCGCCTCAACAACGATGTGATCGGCGCCCAGCGGGCCTTCAGCAACACCCTGTCGGGGGTGGTCGCCAATACCGTCACCCTGCTGCTGACCCTCACCGTGATGCTGAGCATCTCCTGGCAGATCACCCTGCTGGCACTGGTGCTGCTGCCGGTGTTCGTGCTGCCGGCCCGTCGGATGGGCGCCCGGATGGCGGCCATGCAGCGGGAGGCCTCCGCGCTGAACGCCGCGATGGGCACCCAGATGACCGAGCGGTTCTCGGCCCCCGGCGCGACGCTGGTCAAGCTGTTCGGGCGGCCCGCCGACGAGTCCGCGGAGTTCGCGGCCCGGGCGGCGCGGGTACGGGACATCGGGATCCGTACGGCGATGGCCCAGTCGGCCTTCATCACGGCCCTCACCCTGGTCTCGGCGCTGGCCCTCGCGCTCGTGTACGGGCTCGGCGGGTTCTACGCCCTGCGTGGTTCCCTGGACGCCGGTTCCGTCGTCGCCCTCGCCCTTCTCCTGACCCGGCTGTACGCCCCGCTGACCGCGCTCGCCGGCGCCCGTGTCGAGGTGATGAGCGCGATGGTGAGCTTCGAGCGGGTCTTCGAGATCCTCGACCTGAAGCCGCTCATCGCCCAGAAGCCGGATGCCCGCCGCGTGCCGCAGGGGCCGGTGGCCGTCGAGTTCGACCGGGTCTCCTTCGGCTACCCGGCCGCCGACAAGGTCTCCCTCGCCTCCCTGGAGGAGGTCGCCACCCTGGATGCCCGGGGCGGTACGCAGGTGCTGCACGAGGTGTCCTTCCGGGCCGAGCCGGGGCAGATGATCGCTCTGGTCGGCTCGTCCGGCGCCGGCAAGTCGACGATCGCGCAGCTGCTGCCGCGGCTGTACGACGCCGACGCGGGAGCGGTCCGACTCGGCGGGATCGACGTACGGGACCTCACCGCCGACTCGATCCGCGAGACGCTCGGCATGGTTACCCAGGACGGGCACCTCTTCCACGAATCGGTACGGTCCAACCTGCTGCTGGCCCGCCCGGAGGCCTCCGAGGAGGAGATCTGGGAGGCCCTGCGGCGCTCGCGGCTGGACGGGCTCGTCGCCTCGCTGCCGGACGGGCTGGACACCGTGGTCGGGGAACGCGGCTACCGGCTCTCGGGCGGGGAACGCCAGCGGCTGACCATCGCCCGGCTGCTGCTGGCCCGGCAGCGGGTGGTGATCCTCGACGAGGCCACCGCGCACCTGGACTCCACCTCGGAGGCCGCGGTGCAGGAGGCTCTCGGCGAGGCCCTCGCGGGCCGGACCGCGGTGGTGATCGCGCACCGGCTGTCGACCGTTCAGGCGGCGGACCTGATCCTGGTGGTCGAGGACGGCCGGATCGTGGAACGGGGCACGCACACCGAGCTGCTGGCGGCCGGCGGGCGGTACGAGGAGCTGTACCGCACCCAGTTCGCGGTGTCGGGCGGCGAGGCACCGGTGTCGGGAGCATGATGCTGGGATGGACATCAAACTGGAACTTGTCGCCGTACCCGTCACCGACGTGGACCGGGCCAAGGCCTTCTACGAGAAGCTCGGCTTCAACGCCGACCACGACGTCACCGTCAGCGAGGACATCCGCTTCGTCCAGCTGACCCCGCCGGGCTCGGCCTGCTCGATCGCGATCGGCAAGGGGCTGACCCGGATGACCCCGGGGTCGCTGGACAACATGCAGGTCGTCGTCACCGACATCGAGGAGGCGTACGAGGACCTGCGCGGCCGCGGGGTGGAGGTGACGGAGATCCAGGACCTGCCGTGGGGCTCGTTCGTCTACTTCTCCGACCCCGACGGGAACGGCTGGGCGGTCCAGCAGACCACGCCCCGCAAGACGGCGGACCCCGCCTGAGCGCTGTCCCGACGGCCCCGGTGGGGCGGCGCGGCCCGGCGGACTCCACCTGCCGGCCGTGGCCCCCGCCGGGTCACCCCATGGACCACAGGACGTCGGCGACCGGGTCGGCGGTGTGGTCGTAGCGGCTTCTCACGTCCTCGCGCTGCTCCACCCGCCACTGGCCGTCCTCCTTGATGAGGCGCAGCGCGTAGCGGAAGGGCTTGTCGCCGTCGCGCTGTCCCGTGGCGAGGACTCCCTTGCCTGCCGGGTGCTTCCGGGACGCCTTCACGTCCTGGACGTGGTCGACGGTGAACCGCAACGGGGCGCGCTGCGGCTCCGGGGTCCGTTCGGTCAGGGACTTCCGTTCGGCGATGCAGCCTTCTACCGTTCCACCGTCATCGCTGAAATTGGGGCGTGCCGCCTTGGTCTGCTGCTCGCACATGGACCTCACGTCGGCGGGGTCGAGCATCCACGCCTTCATGAATCCTTCGGCGGCGGCGGTGATCTGGACGTCCTCGCTCACGGCCGTCGGATTCCCGAAGGGCCGGGGAGTCGACCTGCCGTCGTTCGGGGCGGGCTCGGAGGAGCCGCAGGCCGTCAGCGCGGCGATCATCAGAGCGGTCGTGACCAGGCAGGTCGCTCTCACGGCGGCGGTCCGGTCGGGCATGGTGTTCTTCCCCCTTCCGGGCGGGGCCAGGAACGCGCCGCCCGGTTGTTGATCATTCCGAGGACATTGACCGACATCGGCCGCGCGCCTGCCCGATCCCCCTGGTCAGCGGCGCCCGTTGGACCTTCCGCCGAGGGTGGGGGGCGGCCGTGGTCGGGAAAGCGCATTGCCCGCGGCCGTGTTGACGGCTTGGCTTGCCCGGTCGGAACGGTGCGGTTCTCCCCGAGGAAGCGAATGACATCCCTGCTCGACGGCTGCGCGCCGTGGCCCGCCGAGTTCGTCGACCGCTACCGGGCGGCCGGGCACTGGCGCGGCGACACGCTGGACGACCTGCTGCGCGACCGGTCCCTGCGGTACGGACCTCGGACCGCGCTCGTGCACGGCGGTACCCGCCTCACGTACGCGCACCTGAACCGGCGCGTGGACCGGATGGCCGCCGGGTTCCGGCTGCGCGGTCTGCGGCCCGGGCAGCGGGTCCTCGTCCAGCTGCCGAACGTTCCCGAGTTCGTCATCACCGTGTTCGCGCTGATGCGCGCCGGCGCGGTCCCCATCTTCTGCCCCATGACCCACCGCGCGGCCGAGGTGTCCCACCTCGTGCGGGTCGGCCAGGCCGTCGGCTACGTCGGTCCCCCGGCCCACCAGGGCTTCGACCTCACGGCGATGGCGGCGGGCATCGCCGCCCAAGGTCCTTTCCTGCGCCGGGTGTTCACCTTCGAGGCGCCGGGCGAGGCCTCCCCGTACGGCGGTTTCACCGTCGACCCGGCGGGCTGCCAGTACTACCCCCTGGGCTCCCTCGACTCCCCGCCCGACCGGCCGCTCGCGCAGAGCGCCGACCAGGTGGCCTTCTTCCTGCTCTCCGGCGGCGCCGGCGCGGAGCCCGCGCTCGTTCCGCGTACCCACAACGACTACGCCTACCAGGTCAGGGCCGCCGCCGAGCTGGTGTCGCTCACCGAGGAGGACGTGTACCTCGCCGCGCTGCCCGCCGCGTCCGACTTCGCCTTCGGCTGCCCCGGCATCGTCGGCACCCTCTCGGTCGGCGGCACCGTCGTCCTGGCCGAGGACCCGGGGGCCGTCGCGTGCCTCGCGGCCGTCGAGCGGGAGCGGGCCACCGTCACCTCGCTGGAGCCTGCCGCCGCCCGGCTCTGGCTCGATCTGTTCCCCTCGTTCCGGGCCGACGTGAGCAGTCTGCGTCTCGCGCAGATCGGCAGCGTCGGGCCGTTGGACCGGGCGACCGCCGAACGGGTGGGGCCCGTGCTGGGTTGCCGCCTGCAGCAGGTCTTCGGCACGGCCGAGGGGGCGCTCACGCTCACCCGGCCCGCCGATGCGGACGAGACCGTCCTCGGCACGCAGGGCCGCCCGCTCTCGCCCGACGACGAGATCCGCGTGGTCGACGCCGACGGCCGGGACGTGCCGGACGGGGAATCCGGCGAGCTCCTCGCCCGCGGTCCCCACCTCCCGCGCGGCTACCACCGGGCGCCCGACCGCACCGGGCGCGCCTTCACCCCCGACGGTTACTTCCGCACCGGCGCCCTCGTGCGGCGCACCCCGGACGGCGACCTGGTGGTGACCGGCCACCTCACGGATGTCCGGTTCGCTCCCTGACGGCAGGGAGCCGGTGGAAGGATGTGCCCATGCCGACGAACCGTGCACCCATGGACCGTGAACCGGTGGACCGGGAACCGATGGACCGGGAACCGATGGATCTCGAGGCCTACGTCGAACGGACGCGCGGCGGGCCGTGCTTCGTCTGCGCCTTCCTCGCCGGTCACCCCGACTACGCGCACGAGATCGTCTTCGAGGACGAGCACCACGTGGCCTTCCTCGATCGCTGGCCCACGCTCCCCGGAAAGGTCCTGGTGGCCCCCAAGGCGCACATCGAGCACGCCGTGCGCGATCTGGACCCCTCGGCCTACACCCGGCTGATGCTGGTCGTACGGGAGGTCGCGCTCGCCGTCGAGGACGTCTTCGACAGCGAGCGCACCTACCTGTACTCGCTGGGGAGCCGGCAGGGCAACGCCCACCTGCACTGGCACATCGCGGCGCTGCCGCCCGGAGTCCCTTACGAGCGACAGCAGTTCCACTCCCTGATGACCGAGAACGGGGTGCTGTCGCCGTCGCCCACGGAGCGGGCCGCCACGGCGGGGCTCCTGCGCGCGGCCGTCGCCGCGCGCGGAGTCCTCGTACCGCCGCGGTGAGCTCAGGCCTCCGCGGCGGCGTGGTGGTGGTCGAGCTCCCAGGCGTGGTGCTTGAACTCGTGGCGGAAGTCGGCGTGGTCCTCCCACTGGCGGGCGATCCCGCGCAACACGTCCCAGTTGTGTTCCACCGACTGGTCGATGACGCGGCGCATGGCCGGCTCGGCGGATTCCCGCTTCTCGATGAGGCCCTTGATGGCGGAGGCCTCCAGGACGGAGTTGCGCAGCGCGCGCAGGGCACGGGAGGTGTCGTCCATGGCGAAGCCGTGTTCGCTGCCGGTCGCCTCGTCGAAGAGCGGGGTGAGCCGCGCCTCGATGAATGCGGTGATCCGCTCGAAGTGCTGCACGTCCATCGGGGGCTCCCTCTCCTGCCGGACCACGTCGTGCGCCCGGCGTCTCCACTCGCTTCTGCTGTTCAGGGGGCCATTATCCAGCAGCTCACGTGATCTGCTTTGATGATCCACCGTGTGCGATCGACCGGGGGGTACGGTGGACGGGAATTCAGGGCTGACGGAACGTTTCGAGGAGCACCGCTCTCATCTGAGAGCGGTGTCCTACCGCATGCTCGGCTCGCTCGCCGAGGCCGATGACGCCGTCCAGGAGGCCTGGCTGCGCCTCGACCGTTCCGACGTCAGCGAGGTCGAGAACCTCGGCGGCTGGCTGACGACGGTCGTCTCGCGCGTCTGCCTGAACATGCTGCGCTCGCGCGAGTCCCGGCGCGAGGACCCCATCGACGCGTATCCGGCCGACCCCGCCGTCGACCGGGCGGACACGGTCGACCCCGAACAGGAAGCCCTGCTGGCTGATTCGGTGGGGTTGGCGCTGCTGGTGGTGCTCGACCAGCTGGCACCGGCCGAACGGCTCGCGTTCGTGCTGCACGACCTGTTCGCCGTGCCCTTCGACGAGATCGCCCCGATGATCGAGAAGTCCCCGGCGGCGACCCGTCAGCTCGCGAGCCGCGCCCGCCGCCGCGTCAAGGGGGCCCCGTTGGTGCCCGAGGCCGATCTCACCCGTCAGCGCCGCGTCGTGGACGCCTTCCTCGCCGCCACCCGCGGCGGGAACTTCGACGCGCTCGTCACCCTGCTCCACCCCGACGTGGTGCTCCGGGCCGACAAGGCCGTCGTCCCCACCGCCGCCCCGATCCTCCTGCGCGGCGCCGTCACCGTCGCCACGAGCGCGATGGCCGCCATGCAGCGGGCGCGGGCCACGGCGCCGGCCCTGGTCGACGGAGTGGTCGGCCTGGCGATGGCCCCGCTGGGACGGCTGTTCCTGGTGCTCGGTTTCACGATCGAGGACGGTCTGATCACCGAGATCGACATCGTGGCGGAACCGGAGCGCCTCGGCGCCCTCGAACTCGCCGCGCTCGACGTCTGAGGGCCGGACGGCCGCCGCCCGCAAGCGGCCGCGGGGGCTGTGGGGGGTGCGGCTGACCCGCGCCCCCGGGAGCGGACGTTCAGGGCGCGTTCAGGGCGCGAGTACGTCCAGTTCCTCCAGCGCGCCCACCGCGATCCGACGGGTCAGCGCCTCGGCGCGCGCCGCGTCGCCCTCACGGACCGCCTCGGCCACCTGGACGTGCAGGGTGACGGCGGCGGGGTCGGGATCGTGGAACATCACCGCGTGTTCGGTGCGGCCGGTCAGGACCTCGGCGACGACGTCCCCGAGGCGGGCGAACATCTCGTTCCCGGAGGCGTTCAGTACGACGCGGTGGAAGGCGATGTCGTGCCGTAGGTAGCCCTCCAGCTGGTGGCCGCGCGAGGTACGGACCATGCCGAGGGCCGCCTCGGTGAGTTCGGCGCACTGCTCCGGTGTGGCCAGCTTCGCGGCGAGCCCGGCCGCGACCGGCTCGATCGCGGAGCGCAGCACGGTGAGGGAACGCAGCTGCCGGGGCCGGTCGGTGCCGGCCAGGCGCCAGCGGATCACGCGCGGGTCGTAGACGTTCCACTCGTCGGTGGGGCGCACCGTGACGCCGACCCGGCGGCGGGACTCGACCAGGTGCATCGACTCCAGGACGCGGACGACCTCTCGGACGACGGTGCGGGAGGCGTCGAAGCGCTCGGCGATCTCGTCCGTGCGCAGGACGCTGCCGGGCGGGTACTCCCCCGCCGTGATCGCGAGCCCGAGGGTGTCCAGCACGTGGGTGTGGAGCCCCTGCCCCTGTCCAGGACTGCCTTCGGTGGTCATGGCGTAAGCGTACGGTGACGCCTCCGCCGACAAAAGATGTGATGTTTCCGACCGGAAGCTTGAATACGTCGTACTTAATGCGCTTCAGTGGTGCCACACGAACCGATGTCGACGAGGACAGCGAGGTAGGCGTGAGCACCCAGCGCGTCATTGTGGTGATGGGCGTGGCCGGCACGGGCAAGACGACCGTGGGTCAACTGCTCGCCGAGGCACTCGGCGTTCCGTACGCGGAGGGCGACGCCTTCCACCCGGCGGCCAACGTCGCCAAGATGTCGGCCGGCATCCCGCTGGACGACGCCGACCGCCGGCCCTGGCTGGACGCCATCGGCGAGTGGATCCGCAACAGCGCCGACCGGCGCGGCGGGGTCATCGCCGCCTCCTCGCTCAAGCGCGCCTACCGTGACCGGCTGCGCGCCGCGGCCCCCGGGGCCGTCTTCGTCCACCTCGCGGGTGAGCGCCCGCTGATCGAGAAGCGCATGGCGGCGCGCAAGGGCCATTTCATGCCCACCACCCTGCTCGACTCGCAGTTCGCCACGCTGGAGCCGCTCCAGGACGACGAACTCGGCGTCGTCGTCGACGTGTCCGGATCCTTGCAAGACATCACCGAGCGGGCGCTGGCCGCGCTGCGCCGGCTCCCCACTCACGAGAACTGAGGAAACGTCACCGTGACCACCGGTCTCAGCGTCGAGACTCTGGCAGCGGCCGCCACCGGACCGATCACCTCGGCCGGGAACGCCCGGCTCGGGATATCCGTCCTGGCGGGCATAGCCGTCATCGTCCTGCTCATCACCCGCTTCAAGCTGCACGCGTTCCTGGCCCTGACGGTCGGCTCGCTGGCCCTCGGGGCCTTCGCGGGCGCGCCGATGGCCAAGACCGTCGCCAGTTTCACCGCCGGACTCGGCGCCACGGTCGCGGGCGTCGGCGTACTGATCGCGCTCGGCGCGATCCTCGGCAAACTGTTGGCGGACTCGGGCGGCGCGGACGAGATCGTGGACACCATCCTCGCCCGGGCCAAGGGCCGGGCCATGCCGTGGGCCATGGTGCTGATCGCCTCGGTGATCGGGCTGCCGCTCTTCTTCGAGGTCGGCATCGTGCTGCTGATCCCGGTGGTGCTGCTGGTCGCCAAGCGGGGGAACTACTCCCTGATGCGGATCGGCATCCCGGCGCTGGCCGGCCTGTCGGTGATGCACGGGCTGGTCCCGCCGCACCCCGGACCTCTCGTCGCCATCGACGCGCTCCACGCGAACCTCGGGATCACCCTCGGGCTCGGGGTGCTCGTGGCGATCCCGACCGTGATCATCGCCGGGCCGCTGTTCTCCCGTTACGCGGCCCGGTGGGTGGACATCCCGGTGCCGGAACGCGTGGTCGAGGCGCGTCCCTCGGCCGGGTCGGCGCACCGACCCCGGTTCGGGGCCACCGTGTTCACCGTGCTGCTGCCGGTGGCGCTGATGCTCGTCAAGGCCCTCGTCGACATCGTGGTGGACGATCCCGCCGACCCGGTGCAGCGCGTGACCGATGTCGTGGGATCCCCGATGATCGCGCTGCTCACCGCCGTCCTGGTGGGCATGTTCACGCTCGGCCGGGCGGCCGGCTTCACCCGGGCGCGGATCTCGACCACCGTGGAGAAGTCCCTGGCCCCGATCGCGGGCATCCTGCTGATCGTGGGCGCGGGCGGCGGCTTCAAGCAGACGCTGATCGACGTCGGCGTGGGGCAGATGATCCTGGACGTGTCCAAGAACTGGGCCGTACCGACCCTGTTGCTGGCCTGGCTGATCGCCGTGGCGATCCGGCTGGCCACCGGCTCCGCGACGGTGGCCACCATCTCGGCCGCGGGGCTGGTGGCCCCGCTCGCGGCGGACATGTCCACCACCGGGACCGCACTGCTGGTCCTGGCCGTCGGAGCCGGCTCGCTGTTCTTCAGCCACGTCAACGACGCCGGCTTCTGGCTCGTCAAGGAGTACTTCGGGATGACCGTCGGTCAGACCCTGAAGACCTGGTCGGTGATGGAGACCATCATCTCGGTGGTCGGCCTGGGCCTCGTACTGCTGCTGTCACTGGTCCTGTAGCGGCTACCCCGCCGGCTCCTCCAGTGGTTCCTTCAGCGGTTCCTTCAGCTGGGCGGCGGCCAGGGCGAGGCCGCCCGCCGCCGTCGCGCAACGGGCCGCGAGCCTGGCGACCTCGGCCCGCAGGGCCTCGTTCTCCGGACCACGCCACTGCGGGGCACCCGCCGCCGTGTGCAGCCGGAACGCGTGCGTGCGCAGCGCGGCGGCGTGGCCGCTCAGGCCGCCGTCCGGCGGTCTCGGCGCCGGACGGGGCGCCCGCTCCGTGACCCGGCGGCGGGCCGGGCCGCGGATGGGCGCGACCCCTGTCGCCGCCGGACCTTCGGGGAGGCCCGGACCACGGTCGCAGAAGGCCCAGAAGGCGGCGCCGAGTCCGAGGACGGGTTCGGCCGTCTCGGCCCGGCCGGTGGCGACCTGCCAGCCGGCGTGGTCGTTGAACGGGTTCGCGTCGGTCAGCGCGTGCCACGCGAGGATGTCGGCGAAGGACGGGGCCAGCAGCGCGAAGGCGTGCTCGGCGCCGCGCTCGCGCATGATGGCGCGGAACAGCCGGACGGCCTCGCCCTGGTGGCCCGCTCCGACGGCCCCCAGGACCGCGGCCGCGTCGGGATCGTCGAACAGCTCGGGGCGGTCGGCGCTCGCGGCCCGGATCCGGGCCTTCAGCCCGCAGACCGCGATGCTGATCGCGAGGCTCTCCCGGCCCGCCAGGATGCCGGCGAGCCGGCCGGCCCGGGCCACCCCCCGGCCGCGCGGGGCCCAGCCGAGGCCCGCCGGGTCGGTGAGCGTACGCAGCAGGGTGCGCCAGCCGAGCCGGGTCCGGCCGCCCCGGGCGAGCGCGGCCGCGGGCAGGCGGGCGCCGAACGCCAGCCCGGAGGCATGGCGAGCGGCCTCGCCGACCGCGTCGGCGGCCTCGGCGAGGGCGCGGCACGGGGCGTCGAGCAGGTCGATGTCCGGGGCGGGGGACGCGGAGGTCGCGGCGTCGGGCATGTCATCCTCGTGGGTTTCGGCAGGGTGTCGGGGACGGGCAGGGACGGTCGGGCCGGGTGGAGCAGGGTGGAGCGGGTCGGGCGCGATCGGGTACGCGGCCGGGGACGGGGACCGGGTCGGGCGCGGGGCGTCCTCAGCGGCGGGTGAGCCTGAGCCGGATGCCCTGCGGGTCGAGGGTCGCGGGCAGCGGTCCCACCGGGTCGAGCACGGGCCGGGTACCCACGACGCGATGGCCGCGCAGCACCTCGGCGCAGAGCGCGGCGGTGGCCATCAGGCCGAGTTGGTCGCCCGGGCAGCGGCCGCCGCCGTGGCTGAAGGGCGCCATCCGGATGTCCTGGTCCGCCGCCGGGTTCTTCCACCGTCCGGGCACGAACACGTGCGCGGCCGGCACCCGTTCCGGGTCGCGCTGGTGGAACGCGGCGGGCACCAGCAGCGAGGTGCCGGCCGGGTAGCGCACGCCCCGCCATTCGGTCTCGGCGCGGGTGACCCGGATCAGGTCGGGCACCACCGGGTACAGCCGCAGGGACTCCCGGACGCAGGCCCGCAGCCGGGGCAGTTCGCCGCGGTCCGCCCCGGCGACGGCTTCGGCGGCCGCCTCGGCCGCGGCCAGGTCCTGCTCCGCGGGGTGCGCCCCGAGCAGGAGCAGGGTGCGCAGCAGGGTGTCCGGGACGGCGTCCATGGCCTGCAGCCAGTGCTGGGCCTGGCCGACGGGGTCGAGGGTGCCGGTGGGGTCGGCGTGGCGGGCGGCCCGGCCGACGAGGGTGTCGCCGTCGGCCCGGGCGGCGTACTCCTCGATGCGGGCGCGGGCCTTGTCGTGCACGGAGCGGGCGGCGCGCACCCGGCCGCCGCGCGGGCTCCGGCCCTCGGCGCGCAGCTGGGTGAGCCATCCGGTGAGCTCCTCGTCCGCGGCCGCCGCGTCGCCGAGCACGATCCGCCGGGCGGCGCGCTGTACGGCGTACCGGGCGCGGGCGAGATCGAGGATGCCGGCGGCGGTGCGGGCGCCGGTCGCGCCGGCGGGGGCGGTCAGGTGCCGGGCCTCCTCCGCGAGGGCGGTGAGGAAGGGCCCGCGGGAGGGGTGTACGGGCCGGTCCGAGGCCAATACCTCGGCGCCGACCTGGCGCTGCTCCGCACGGAGGTCGCCGCGGGAGCAGCCGGAGTCGGCGGGCTCCTCGGGGCCGGGGCCCGGGCACTTGTCCGGTGCGGCGGCCGCGAGGAGGCTGACGGGTTCGGCGTAGAAGCGGCGCAGGTCCTGGGGGTCGAGGAGGACGAGGAAGGTCCGCCCGGAGCGGGTGCGGACCAGGGCGGGCGCGTTCCCGCGGCGGGCGCGCAGGGCGCGCAGCGCGGCGGCGGAGGTGCGTACGTCGCCGGGGCGCGGCCGGGCGAGGGCGCGGAGGAGGCCGCCGACGCCGGTGAGGGCCGCGCGGGCGGTGGTGTCCCGGACCGGGGCCGGGGGCGGGGCGAGGACCGCGTACCGTGACGATTCCTTCATGGAGGTCCGCCGGCCGGGGGTTTCCGGCCCCGGCCCCGGCATCGCGGGCCCGCGGTCCGCGCGCGGCGCCTCACCGCGGGGTGTCCGGCCGCCGTGCTCGGGGCGACGCCGGGCGGCGAGGGCCCGTACCCGGGCTCGGAGACCGTCGAGGGCGGCCCCTTGGACCGTACGCATCCGTGTACCTCCGCGGCGGGAGCGACAACGCTCGGCGACAACGGCATCACCGTACGTCCCACCTGCGCACTCCGCGCTCCGAGGACCGTCTCAGGGGTCCAGTCCGACCAGCAGCGCCGCGATGTCCAGGCCGGCGGTGAGGTAGGCGGTGAAGGCCTCGTTGTTCAGGGCCCACGGGGAGCGGCCGTGGCGCACCCGGGCGATGGCCTCGGCGGGTGTGAGTCCCCGGTCGACCAGGCACTGGGCGACGACGAGGCCGGACCTGTTGTAGCCCGAGTGGCAGCGGACGAGTGTGGTGAGGCCCGAGTCGAGGGCGAGTCCCGCGGTGCGCGCGAGGTGCTGGACGGTGTGCAGCTGGTCGGCGGTGAGCGCGGCGTCCGGCATCTCCCCCACGACGTGCTCGGCGCGCGGTCCCGGGCCGTGGCCGGTCCGGGTGAACAGGCTGATGACGAGGTCGAACTCGTCCTCCACCACGACGGGCCACAGCGCACCGGCCGGGTCGGTCCAGTAGTGGCCGCCCATCCACAGGCCCGGTGCGATCTCGTCCCACGGGGAACCCGGGCCGGGTACGTCCCGGTCGCGCCGGCGGGTCTTCTTCATGCGGGCCGCGACTTCCTGTGGACGGCCTCCAGGATCGCACACAACCATCCGTCATTCAGGGGCAGTTGGGGCGAAGGCAGCCTCGCGGAAGGCGGTGCGCGACACACCTCCCCCGGTGGTCGGCAGGAGGACCGCCCAGCGGTGGTGGCGGGGGGAGATCCACAGGGTCGGGCCACCGTCGTTCGGGGCGTGGTGGGTCCAGACCCCGTGCGGGGCCGGGTCCCAGAGCAGGCCCCGGGCGGGGGTGAGTTCGCCGGTGCGGATCCGGAGGGACTCGGTGGTCCAGGTGCGGCTGATGCCCGTCGGCGCGGCCGGGGCTCCCGGGGCCAGGAGGTGGCTCAGGAAGCGGAACAGGTCGGCGAGGGGCGCGCGGAGGGTGCCGTCGGTGTAGCCGGTGCCGGTCATGCCCAGGGGGTGCCAGACGCGGGTGGCCACGAGATCGGCGAGCGGGCTGCCGGAGAGGTGCTCGACGAGGCGCGTGAGGTGGGTGAGGTGGGCGGTACCGCCGGGGTGCGTGAGGAGGTGGTGGGCGGTGGTCCCCGCGGGGGTTCCCTCGGCGGCCGGGTCTCCGTAGGCGGCGAGTGGTGTGTGCAGGCGCAGCACGCCCTCGTCGACGAGGCTGCCGATGGCCGGCCAGAGCGCGAGGACGGCACCGAGGCCGTCCACGTCGAAGGCGGCGTCGGCCGGGTGCCCGCCGTCCGAGCCCGCGTGCGGGCCCTCCGGGCCGCCGACGGCCCACACCGCCCCGCGGTCGACGGACTCCACGAGGGCCCGGACGGCAGTGGCCCGGTCGCACAGAGGGATCATGGTCGCCCACGTTAACGAGCCGGGCGCCGCCCTTGCGGCAGGCCGCCGCGGAGTGCGCGCTGGCGCCACCCGAATGCCCGCGCGGCGGGAAGGGGCGGGGCGCCCGTGGGCACCCCGCCCCGCCTTCTACCGGACTAGCTCTTGTCCGGGCGGTCGGTCACCCGCAGGGTGTTCAGCAGGGGCTTGCCGAATCCGCTGTGCGTGACGAAGCGGACGTTGAGGACCCCGTCCGTGACCGTGACGGTGTACGTACGGGTCAGGGCCTTGTAGGTGCCCGCCTCCAGGGAGATGTCCAGGGAGGGCAGGACCTGCGTGCCTTCGGCCAGGACGTCGAAGACGCGCTTGTTCGGCTTGGTGGAGGAGAGCTCCGCGAAGCCCAGCTCCACCGTGTAGGTACCGTTCGGCACGTTGTCGAAGCGGTACTCGTACATGCCCTCACGGGCGTTGCGGAACAGCCGCTGGTCGTCCGTGCCGGCGATGGTGCGGCCGGTGGCCTCCACGGTGCTGTTGCCCTGGTAGCCGTAGGAGCCGGGGGTGTACTTGCGGTCCGGGGACCAGGCGTCACCCAGGCTGTCCATGGTCGTGTAGCCGGATCCCGCGTCCAGGCCGACCTGGTAGCGCGGGACGACGACCTTGACCGGGACGGAGAGGACCGGGGTCCGGCCGCTCGCCGAGCCGATCTTCAGGTCGGTGGTGAGGACCGCGCCCGGGGGCAGTCCGGTGGTGTCCACCGAAAGGGTGACCGGGACCTTCGCGCCGGTCGCGAGGTCGCCGGTCGCCGGGGTGGCGGTCAACCAGGTCGCGTCCTCGGACACCGTGAACGCCGTGCCGAGGCCCGGGTTGGTCAGGTCCAGGGTCCGCGTCCGCTGCTGGTTCGCGGGGAGCACGACCTCGACCGACGGCTTGGAGGCCGTCACCTTTCCGGTGCGCAGGGACTGGGTGACGGCCGTGACGTCGGCGGCCTTCACGTTCACCGTCGCCGTGGCGGACTCGTACTGGGGCGCCGCCAGCGAGACGGGGAGCGCGCCGGACGGGCTCTGGACGACGTATCCGCCGTCCGCCGCCGTGGTGGCGGAGACCGCCGAGTCACCCGTGCCGACGGTCACCGTGGCGCCCGCGACGCCGTTGCCGTCGTTGGCGTCGAGCACCCGGCCCGCCACCACGCCGCTCTTGGTGGTCCGGAAGGCGATGGACAGGCCGTCCGTGATGACCGCGGTGTTGAAGGAGTACGTGAAGGCGTCGGTGCCGGCCGCGTTCTCCACACCGACCGTGGCCGTGGAGCCGCCCTTGATGCCGGTGCCGCCGGTCCCCTTGTAGGAGTAGGAGACGGTGCCGTCCTCGCCGATGGTGGCCGAGAAGGAGAACTTGTCGGGCTGCGCCGACCAGTGGGACACCTGGCGCCACTCGATCACGTAGCTGCGGTGCGGGGCGGTGCCGGTGACGCCGGTGAAGACGCCGGAGCCGCTGCCCGGGGCGCCGACGACGAGGTCGTCCCAGAACGGGTACAGGGCCGCGTTGGGCGTGGCCGTGCTCGGGAGGTCCCCGTTGATGTCGCCGGTGTTGTTGCCGCCGAAGCTGACGGTGCCGTTGGTGCCGATCCAGGCCTGGCCGTACGTCTTGCCGTACAGGGGCAGCGGGAAGGGCAGGTCGACGCGCTCGGTGGTGTTGTCGCCGGTGAGCGCGAGCTGGCGGGTGCCCTCGGCGTACGGGCGGTCGCCGGCTGCGGCGCAGGCGTAGCCGTAGGCGTCGGTGCGTTCGGGCAGGTTCACCGCGACGGTGGCGTCGCCGGCGACGGTGACCTTCGCCGTGCCGCCGGTGACGCAGCGGGAGGCGTGGGTGGCGTTCACGTCGTACGTGCCGTGCGGGAGGGTGACCTCGAAGCGGCCCTGGGCGTCGGCGGTCGCGGTCACCGGGGTGTCCGCGATGGTGACCGAGGCGCCCGCGGCGGGGCCGGCGGCCGAGGAGACGGTGCCGGTGAGCTTGCCGAAGGCCGCCTGGGTGAGGGTGAAGTCACCGGTGGCCGTGGCGTTCTCGGTGACCGTGGCCGTCGCGGTCTGCTGACCGTAGCCGAACTTGGCGGCGGTCAGGGTGTAGTCGCCGACCGAGAGGGAGGTGAAGCGGTAGATGCCGTCGGCCGCGGTGGTGGTCGTACGGTCGATCGGGCCGTCGGCGGTGATCTTCACGCCCGCGACGGGCTGGTCGCCGGCGCGTACGGTGCCGCCGAGCGAGCCGATGGCGCCGCGCGGGGCGGCGTTCACGGCGGCGAGGACGTCGAGGCGACCCTCACCGAAGACGTTGTTGTCGGCGGCGCTGCCCCCGCACTGGCCGCTGTCGGTGTCCAGGGCGGTGCCGTCCAGGAGCGACTCGGTCTGCGCGACGTCGCCCTCCAGGGCGGGCGCGGCGGACCAGAGCAGGGCGACCGCGGCCGCCGTGTGCGGCGAGGCCATCGAGGTGCCGGAGAAGGCCTCGTATCCGCCGCCGGGGACGGAGGAGCGCACGTTCACGCCGGGTGCGGCGATGTTCGGCTTGACGATGCCGCCGGGGCCCGCGCCGCGCGAGGAGAAGGACGCGATCGCGTTGTTGATGTCGAAGGCGCCGGAGCTGTAGGAGCTGGCGTAGTCGCCGGGCGAGCCGGCGGTGTTGCAGCTCGGGCCGGCGTTCCCGTTGGAGAAGGCCGGGAAGATGCCCGCGGCCCGCCAGGTGTCGACGATCTGCTGGTACCAGGTGTCGCCGCCGCTCCCGCCCCAGGAGTTGTTGACGATGTGCGGGGCGAGGTCGGGGCGCGGGTTCTGGCCGCTCGGATCGGTCGGGGCGACGATCCACTGGCCCGAGGCGAGGAGGGAGGCCTCGGAGCAGGAGTTCGACTCGCAGCCCTTGGCCGCGATCCACTTGGCGCCGGGGGCCACGCCGATCTTGTTGGCGCCGCCGTCGTCGCCGACCATCGTGCCCATGGTGTGGGTGCCGTGGTCGTTGTTGTCGCAGGGGGCCGCGGTGGTGCACACGCCCGCCGGGTCGAACCAGTTGTAGGCGTGGTCGTAGGTGCCGTCCGCCTTCTTGCCGCGGTACTGGTTGTTCACGGCCGGGTGGGTGTAGTCCACGCCGCTGTCGATGTTGGCGACGACGATGCCCTCGCCGCGCACTCCGACCTGGTCCCAGACCTGCGGGGCCTTGATCCGGTCGATGTTCCACTCGATCGCGTCGGCGACGGCCTTCTCCCGCTTGCCCTCGGTGGGCTTGGGGAGGGCGACCTTGTCGTCGGCGTCGATCCGGGCGACCTCGGGGCGCTGGGCGAGGCTCCCGGCGAGCTTCTCGCTGCCGACGACGCGCACGGCGTTCACGATCCAGTACGAGGTGTAGTCGGCGCCGGCGCCCTGCAGGGCCTTGATGACATCGGCCTGGCTGCGCGCGGCGTGGTCCTTCTTGATCCGCAGAACCGTTTCGGCCTTGGCGGCGCGGGTCTGCTGCTTCCCCGCGGCGGTGAGGTCGGCGGCGCTGTCGAGGTAGACCCAGAAGGCCGCCTTGGCGGAGTCGTCGAGCTGGGCGCGGAGCCGCGGTTCGATCTTGCGCTCGGCCGCGGTCAGGGCGGCGGGGCCGGGGTCCTGCGCGGCCGCGGCGACGCCCGCGCCGATCGGCAGGAGCAGGACCGAGGTCAGGGCGGCGAGCTCCGTACGTAAGGACCGCGCGGGCCGTGATGACCTTGTGGGTCGTAAGGCTCGTGAGGACCGGTTGTCGCGTTGGGCCACGTGTTGTCTCCTCGTACGCCGTGTGCGGGTTGTGCGGGAAGGGTGCGCGTGACGTGCGCGGGTCATGGTGAACGAGGCGTCATGTCCATTACAAGGGGGGCTTTTCGGCCGTACTCCCGCCCGCCCCGGTGGCCCGGACCGGCCGCGCGGGCCAGCCTGAAGGCATGACCGCCCCCGCCGAGCCGACCGTCCCCGGTGTCCCGATCGCGTCCGCGCGCGGCCGGTGGATCCTGCTGACCACCGTGCTCGGGTCGACCATGGCCATGCTGGACGGGACCGTGGTGAACGTGGCGCTGCCGCGCATCGGGGAGGATCTCGACGCCGACCTGGCGGTGCTCCAGTGGACGGTGAACGCCTATCTGCTGACCCTGGCCGGGCTGATCCTGGTCGGCGGGTCGCTGAGCGACCGCTTCGGGCGACGCAGGATCTTCGTCCTCGGCGTGGTGTGGTTCGCGGTCGGCTCCCTGCTGTGCGGCCTCGCGCCGAACGCCGGGGTGCTGATCGCCGCCCGGGCCCTGCAGGGCGTCGGCGGGGCGCTGCTGGCGCCCGGCTCCCTGGCCCTGATCCAGGCGTCCATCCGTGCCGATGACCGCGGGCGGGCCATCGGCCTGTGGTCGGGGCTGGGCGGGGTGGGCGCGGCCGTGGGACCGTTCCTCGGCGGCTGGCTGGTGGACGGGCCGGGCTGGCGGTGGGTGTTCCTGCTGAACGTTCCGCTGGCTGCGGTGTGCGTGCCGGTCGCACTGCGGCACGTGCCGGAGTCCCGGGACCCGCAGGCGCACGGGCGGTTCGACGTGGCCGGGGCGGCACTCGGCGCGAGCGCCCTGGGGCTGGTCACGTACGCGCTGATCGAAGCCCGGTCGGGCGCGGCGGCGGTGATCGTCGCGGCGGTGCTCGGGGTCCTGCTGGGCATCGCCTTCGTCTACGTGGAGCGGCGGCGGCGCGATCCGATGGTGCCGCCGGACATCTTCGCGTCCCGGCTGTTCACCGCGGTCAACCTCGTCACCCTGTGCGTGTACGGGGCCATCGGCGGGTTCTTCTTCCTCACGGTGCTCCAGCTCCAAGTGGTGTCCGGGTACTCGGCGCTGGCCGCCGGGGCCTCGATGCTGCCGACGACCCTCCTCATGCTCCTCCTGTCGGCGCGCTCGGGGGAACTCGGGGAGCGGATCGGGCCGCGCATCCCGCTCACGGTGGGTCCGCTGCTCTGCGCGGGCGGGACGCTGCTGATGCTGCGGGTGGGGCCCGCGGCCTCCTACGTACGGGACGTGCTGCCCGCGATGGTCGTCATGGGCATGGGCCTCGTGGCCCTGGTGGCCCCGCTGACGTCGACCGTGCTCGCCTCGGTGGATCCCGGCCGGGCGGGCCTGGCCAGCGGCATCAACAACGCGGCGGCGCGCGTCGCCGGCCTGCTCGCGGTGGCGGCGCTGCCGCTGCTGTCCGGAATGGGGCCGGAGTCCTACCGCTCGGCGACCCAGTTCGACGCCGCTTTCGGGCGGGCCATGCTCTGGTGCACCGGGGCGTTCGTGGCCGGTGCCGCCCTGGCCTGGGCGACCGTACGCTCCCCCGTGCCCGAGGCCTGCCACCCCCACTGCCATACGTACTGCGCGGTGTCGGCCCCGCCGCTCGAACCCCGTGAGGAGTCCGGCTGATCCCGTGTGCTGGAGCACGACGGCCGATCTGGTAACGGGCACGGCCATCTCCGCCGCCGCGGCATCGTGTGCCTGGCGCGGGTACGGCGGGTCCGCGACCTGCCGGTCGCCGCGCTGCCGCTGCTGCTGGGCGTGCACCAGCCGGTGGAGGCCGCGGTCCGGGACACGGGTGGCGGCTGCTCCCCGGCCGCCACGGCCTGGGCGGTGATCGCCTTGCCGCTGCTGGCGCTCTGGGTGCCGGCCGGGGTCCTGCTGGCGGCCGCGCCCGAGGTCCGGCGCCGCCCGTGGGGGCCCATGGCCGCGGGTCTGGCCACCGCCGCGGTGCTCTCCCACTGCCTCGCGACCCGGCCGGTGTCCCCCGAGATCCGGGGCCACACCATCGGCTACGGCGTGAATGTTCCGTGGATGCCGCTGGTGCCGACGGGCTACCTGTTCGCCACTCTGGGCTCCCTGCTGATCGGGGGCGACCGGCGGCTCGGGACCCTCGGCGTGGTACTGGCGGTGGGGGCGCCGGCCTGCTCAGCGCTGTGGCGGCTGGAATTCGCCTCCACCTGGTGCGCCTTCGCGGCGGTCGCGTCGCTGCTGGTCCGGGGCTGGGTCCGGCGCCCGTACGCCGCTCCCCCTGTCACGTGATCGACCGAAAGTTACCTAGACGTATGTAGTGACTTCACACGCGGGCAGCAGTAGAACTCGTTCCCATTCTTCCGCCGAGTGAGGAACGTCACATGAGCGAAACACCGCTGTCCAGAACCGCCTCCAACGGGATCTCCCGTCGCGGATTCCTCGGTAGAACAGGTTCCGTTATCGGGGCCGTGGCCCTGGCGGGTCACCTCGCCCCTGCGCACGCGGCCGCGGCCGCCCCGCCCGGCCCGGTCTCCGACGGCGCCCACGTACCGGCCCTCGTCGTCGGCACCGGCTACGGCGGATCGGTGGCGGCCCTGCGGCTGGCACAGGCGGGCGTGGACGTGCAGATGATCGAGATGGGCATGTCCTGGGACACCCCGGGCTCCGACGGCAAGATCTTCCCGAAGGTGACCACCCCGGACTACCGGTCCTTCTGGCTGCGTACCCGGACCAAGGCGCCGCTCAGCAACTTCCTCGGCTTCCCGATCGACAAGGACGTCCCCAAGTACACCGGGATCCTGGACGCCGAGGACTTCGCGGGCATCACGGTCTACCAGGGCCGCGGCGTCGGCGGCGGCTCGCTGGTCAACGGCGGTATGGCGGTCACGCCCAAGCGGGCGAACTTCGCCGCCGTCCTCCCCTCGGTGGACGCCGACGAGATGTACGACACCTACTACCCGAGGGCCAACGCCGGGCTCGGGGTCGGCATGATCGACCCGGCCTGGTTCGACACCGCCGACTGCTACCAGTTCTCCCGGGTCGGCCGCAAGCACGCCCAACGCTCCGGCTTCGCCTGGACCTTCGTGCCCGACGTGTACGACTGGGACTACATGAAGGGCGAGGCCGCCGGCACCGCCACCAAGTCGGCCCTGGCCGGCGAGATCCTCTACGGCAACAACCACGGCAAGAAGTCGCTGGTGCAGACGTACCTCGCCCAGGCGAAGGCCACGGGCCGGGTCGCCATCTCGCCGCTGCACAAGGTCACCTCCGTCTCCCCCGCGGCGGGGGGCGGCTACACGGTCACCATCGACCAGATCAACACCACCGGCGACACCGTGGCCACCAAGACCGTGACCGCGGACCGCGTCTTCTTCGCGGCCGGCAGCGTCGGCACCAGCAAGCTCCTGGTCAAGCTGAAGGCCACCGGGGCGCTGCCGAACCTCAACGGCGAGGTCGGCAAGGGCTGGGGCGAGAACGGGAACGTCATGTGCGGCCGCGCCAACCACCTGTGGGACCCGACCGGCAAGCTCCAGTCGACCATCCCCTGCTCCGGCATCGACAACTGGGACGCGGGCGGCGCCTTCGCCGAGGTGGCGCCGCTGCCCACCGGCATCGAGACGTACGCCTCGTTCTACCTCTCGATCACCAAGAACCCGAACCGCGCCGAGTTCACCTGGAACGCGGCCGCGGGCAAGGCCGAGCTGAGCTGGCAGACCGCCTGGAAGGCGCCGTCCATCTCCATGGCCAAGACCATCTTCGACAAGATCAACTCGAAGGAGGGGACGATCTACCGGACCGACCTGTTCGGTGGCAACAAGATCTGGAACGACACCCTCACCTACCACCCGCTCGGCGGCGCGGTCCTGAACAAGGCCACCGACAACTACGGGCGGCTGCACGGCTACACCGGCCTGTACGTGATCGACGGCGCGCTCATCCCCGGCAACGCGAGCGTGAATCCCTTCGTCACCATCACGGCACTCGCCGAACGCAACATAGAGAAGATCATCGCCACCGACCTCCCGTAGGGCCGCGTCCTCCCCCCAGCGGCCGGGGCCGTTCGGATTCACCGAACGGCCCCTTCTCCTTGTGTGCCACGCCCCGTGTGCGGCGCCCGAATCCCGTGACCCGCGCCCTGTGCCCCGGGCTCGCCCCGCGCTCGGCTCAGTGCCCCGGCAGCGCGCAGACGCTGTCCAGGCCGAGCACGTGGTTGAGCCGGCCGAAGGCCAGCCAGGACCCGATGCTCATCGTCAGCTCCACGATCTCCAGCTGGCTGTAGTGCGCGGTCATCCGGTCCCAGAACTCCTCGTCGAGCCCGTGGTGGTCGAGGGTGTACCGCTCGGCGTACTCCGCCGCGAGCCGGGTGCGCTCGTCGAACGCGTCGGTCGTACGCCACTCGGTGACCGCGTCGGAGAACTCCTCCTCGACCTTCTCGCCCTCCCGCTCGGTGCGCCAGTCCAGGCAGAAGACGCACCCGTTGATCTGCGCCACGCGCAGCCGGGCCGCCTCGAACTCGCGCAGGCCCAGGGTGGTGTGGGCGTACACCGACAGGGAGAAGTTGGCGGCGGCCATGCCGATGCCGGGGACCATGTCGCCCCACACGTACTCGATCGGGTGCTGGCCTTCGGGGATGTCGATCCTCATGACTTCGTCCTTCCGAGTCTGCCGATGGCGGGGCGCAGCGGGATGTCGAGGGCGTCGTAGAGGCCCGGTTCCGCCTCGACGAGCCAGTCGATGGCGCCGACCAGGCGGCCGACGGCGGTGGCGTTGCCGCCCGCAGAGCGGTTCTCGCCCTCGTCCGTGGCCTCGATGGTGACCTCGATGCGCGGGCGGCCCTCGATGACGACCCGGTGGGCGCCGTCGCCGCCGTCGGGCGGCATGGGCCAGTCCGGTGCGCACGAGGCGTGGATGCGGGTGACGTGCTCGATGACGATGCGGGGCTCGCCACCGACGATGCCCTGCACCTCGAAGCGGATCGCGCCCTGGGTGCCGGCCTCGAACGCGCCCATGGTCCTGGTGGTCACCGTGGCGTCGAGCGCGCGGCGCTCCGAGGTCTCGCGGATCTCGTCGAGTTCGACCCCGAGCGCCCGGGCCATCATCCGTATCTGACCGCCCCACACCATGGTGGGGATCGAGGGCATCAGCATCATGGGTTCGTGGTCCATGGGCCGGCCCATGCCCACGAGGTCACGGACGGAGTCCGGCTGGTCGTAGGTGGAGTAGTCGAAGATCTCCTGGCAGCGGATGACGTCGATGCTGGTGCCGAGTCCGCTGAGCAGGAGCGGGAGGACGTCGTTGCCCCACCCGGGGTCGACGCCGGAGGCGAAGAGCGAGCCGCCGCCCTCCGCGACGGCGGCGAGCACCGGGTCGCGGAACTCGGGCGGGGCGCTCAGGTGGTCGTAGAGCGGGTAGAGGGCGGGGCTGACGACGACCGCGCCCGACCGGACGGCCCGGGTGATGTCGGCGAGTGCCTCGTCGGGCCGGATGTCTCCGGACGCGGCGTACACCACGGCCTGGGGGCGGGCGGCGAGGACGGCTTCGATGTCGTCGGTGGCCTCGACCCCCAACAGGCGGTCGAGTTGGCCGAGTTCACCCGCGTCGCGGCCGACCTTGGCTGGATTGTGGACGATGACTGCGCAGAGTTGGAGCGCGGGATGGGCCTCGACGGCGCGGATCGCCAGACGGCCCACGTTGCCGGTACCCCAGACAACCGTGGAAATCATGCGCGGAGGGTAGCCACAGGGCCTTGACGTTGCCAGAGTCGCGCGGCCCGAACTCGTCTTCCGGGGCGGGTTACTGGTTCTGGCCACCCAGGACGAAAAGGAGGTAGACGAAGAAGGCGAAGAGGTGGCCGACGAAGAGGTAGGCGACGAGTCGGATGATCAGGCCGCGCGGGAACTTGGACTCGAAGCGGGCCCGCACGGTCCTGGGCTCCGGTGCGGGGGTGGTCGCGCTCGACGTCGTGGTCGCGTTCGCGGGCTTCTGGGCTTGGGACATGGGTACGGCTCCTCCGCTATCGGTGGTGCGTGGTCGTATGCGTGGTGGTGCCGCCGAGGCACAGCCCGGCCAGGCTGCTCTGCAGCAGGGTGTGGACGAAGAGGAGGTCGGCCCCGCCCACCGAGGCCGCGCCGATCCGGTGCGGGGTGAGCGAGTCGAAGTGCGCGCTGTCCCCCGGCTCCAGCAGGTGCTCGGCCTCGCCCAGGTGCAGACGCAGCCGCCCTTCCAGGACGTACAACCACTCCTCTCCCGGATGTACGCGGACCAGCTCGCCCTGGCTGCGGCCGTGCGGCACGTGCACGCGCAGCGCTTGCATCCCCCGCCCGGAGCCGCCCGCCTGCCAGTACGTCCAGCCGTCGGCCTCGCGGGCGCCCGGACCGCCGGCCCGTACGATGGGATCCGCGACGGCGGGGGTTTCGCCGAGCAGCTCGGAGACGGTCGTACCGTAGGTGCGGGCGAGTCCGAGCAGGAGCGGTAGCGAGGGCTGGCGCCGACCGGTCTCCAGGCGGGACAGGTGGGCGGGCGAGAGTCGGGCCCGCGCGGCGGCGGCCTCCAGGGTGAGTCCGGCACGGCGGCGCAGCTCGCGCAGCTGCGGTGCCACGGCGGGGAGCTCGTCCGCCGCCTCGTCGGTACCGGCCGCGCCTTCGGGGCCGGTGTCGGGTCCGGGTGTCATACCCCGATTGAGCCAGATTCTTGCCTGCCTGGCAAACCTCCTTGCCTCTGAGGCAAAGCACCCGCGGAGCCGCCGCCGACCCGAGCAGCTCTACCGCCTGGCACGGCTGCGGCGCACCGCGGCCCTGCTGCACCACACCCTCCTCCCTTACCACCGGGTGGCGGAGGAGATCGCAGACTGCGCGAGGACGACGGCGACCTCGACGACGACCGGGCCGTCTCTCGGACCGGGCCGGATCAGGGAGCGTGTGCCGCCAGGACCGTGTCCACCGTGTCCGCCTCGGTCGCGTTCTTGTCCGGGCGGTGGCGCAGGACCCGTGCGAAGCGCAGGGCCACCCCCGCCGGGTAGCGCGAGGAGCGCTGCAGGCCGTCGTAGGCGATCTCGACGACCAGCTCGGGGCGGACCCGGACGGTGAAGCCGTCGTCCTCGACCGCCAGCTCGCGCAGCCGCTGCGTCTGCCAGCGCAGCATCTCGTCGGTGAGGCCCTTGAAGGTCTTGCCGAGCATGGCGTACGTCCCGTCGGCTCCGCGTGCCCCCAGATGCAGGTTCGACAGCAGTCCGGTGCGTCGACCGTGGCCCCATTCGGCGGCGAGGACCACCAGGTCCAGGGTGTGCACCGGTTTGACCTTGAGCCAGTGCTTGCCGCGCCGCCCGGCCGCGTAGGACGAGTCCAGCGCTTTGATCACGACCCCTTCGTGGCCGCGGCGCAGCGTCTCGGCCCAGAACTCCTCGGCCTCGGCCGCCTGCGCCCCCGGGTCCTCGACGGCGAGGCGGCCGACCCGCGCGCGCTCGGGCACGAGCGCGGCCAGGGCGGCGTACCGCTCGCGCACCGGGAGGTCGAGGAGGACCTCGTCGCCCGCCACCAGGATGTCGAAGAAGTGGGGGACGACCGGGAGCGTCCGTCGGGCGGCCTCGACGTCGACCCGGGAGCCGACGCGACTCGCGATCTCCTGGAAGGGGACCGGGCGGCCGTCCGCCGCCCGGCCGATGACCTCACCGTCGAGGATGAACCGCTCCCCCGGCAGTGATCGGGCCAGCTCCGCCACCTCCGGCAGTCGCCCGGTGATCTCGTCCAGGGAGCGCGTGTACACCCGTACGTCGTCGCCGTCCCGGTGGACCTGGACGCGGATCCCGTCCAGCTTCTCCTCCACCGCGCACGGCCCGAGCACGGCCAGCGCCTCGGCGACCGACCTGGCCGTGCCCGCCAGCATCGGCTGGACGGGCTGCCCCACGCGCAGGGTGACCGTGCGCAGCGCCTGCGCCCCGTCGGCCAGTACGGCGGCCGCCACCCGGGGCAGCGAGCCGTCCAGCATCACCGCCCGGCGCAGGTCGGCGGCCGGCACCCCGGCGGCCGCGGCCACGCCTTCCAAGGCCACCGCGTCGAGCGCGCCCTGGCGTACCTCGCCGGACAGCAGACTGCGCAGGAACACCTGCTCGGCCGCGGTGGCGCGGCCCATGAGGGCGGCGAGGATCCCACCGCGCCGCTCCACCGATCCGGCGCCCCGGGTGGCGGCGAGTTCCGCCACCGCCGTGTCGACGTCGAGGACGGTCAGGGTGGGCTCGGCCGCCGGTGCGATCAGCTGGCCCAGCGTGCGCCAACCGATGCCGGGGCGGCCTTGGGGGAGGCGGCCGGAGAGGTACGCGATGACCAGGCCGGCCTCCTGCGGAGGTGCGGCGGCGAACAGTCCGGCGAGCAGTGCGGTCTTGCGGGACCGGGCGGAGGTCGCGGCGACCTCCCGGGACACGCGGGCGACCTCGGCCAGCAGCATGCGGCCATCCTCCCGCCCCCGGACGTACCGCGCAGGTCGGTCGGGCGCGTGGCGCTGTCACGCGCCCGTGACGATCGGGGGACGCTCCCGTGAGGATCGGCCGCCAGTCTCATGTGTAGGGGCAAAAGCAACATAACGACTAATCGCCCCTTCCACCCCCCCACCACCACTCCCCTCCCTGGAGAACTCTCATGATCCGCACCTCCCGCAAGCAGCGTTTCGCGATGGTCGCCGTGTCGGGCGCGTTCGTCGCCGGAGGCGTACTGCTGCCGGGGACGGCCTTCGCCGCTCCGCAGGCCCCGGGGACGACCTCGACGGCCGTCCAGCAGGCCGGTTACGAGAAGGGCGGCCACCGGGACAAGGGCCGGAGGGATCACCGTGGTGAGCAGAAGGGCGACCACGGCAAGAAGAACCAGCACGGCCGGAACGGCAAGGTCCGGGACGTCGACAACATGCCGGGCTGCAAGTTCTACCAGGGCAAGGTCTACTGCGAGCACCAGCCGAACCCGAACCCGGCCCCGAAGCCCGCCCCGGCCCCGAAGCCGGACCCGGCCAAGGCGGAGAAGGACAATCCCGACCACGTGCCGAACGTCCAGCACTGACCCGGTGAACCTTTCCGGTCAGGGCACCGGAAGCCCAGGCGGCCTTCTCGGTGAACTGGAAATCGCCGTCCGGGTCCTCGCTCGTGCAGTACAGCTCGGGGAGGTCCTCGCCCAGCA